>JANMIM010000628.1:0-2427 GCA_031375795.1 Bacteroidota bacterium | reverse complement strand
CGATCGCTTTCCCGTAAGCCTCCTTTGCGCCTTGCAAATCCTTCAGGCCCTTTTTGCATTCACCCTGACCATAGTAGGCCCAGGGATTTGGGTTTCCCAATTTGATCGCCATCTCAAAGTCAGACAACGCAGATTGGAAACTCATCATTTCCATTTTCGTCGACCCTCTCAGGAAATGGCCCTGTGCGGGATCTGGCCCAATTTTGATCAGGGTCGTGAAATCCGCAAGCGCTCCAGCGTAATCCTTGAGGGCACCCTTGCACATACCGCGCTCTTTGTAGGCCATCGCAAAAGCCGAGTCTAGCTCGATCGCCTTGTCGTATTGTTCGATGGCACCCTGGTAGTCCTTGGTGTATTGCTTGACATTCCCCGAGGCAAGGTAATCCCTTTTTGATTGGGCCAAGCAAGTGATGCCCGCAAGCATCGCCGCCAATAACAACATGTAGCTGATTTTCATGATGGATAGGATTTGATGCTCGAAGATAATACGGATCATCGGAAAATGGAATCCTGTGATCATGCCTCAAAAACCAAAGTACTTGCCTTTCGGCAGGATTTAGGGCTTGGAATACTGAGCCAAAATTTCATTGATCTCTTCCATCGAGACATCAATTCCTCCAATGAATTCATTTTCAAAGGTGTTTACAATCACGTAAATCTCTCCCGTTGGTGTCCCGGCGGCGTGAAGCTCCAGGATCAAAGCATGCAGCTTTGTATAGTTGAGTTGCATTTGTATTTCCTGCCGTTTGCGTTGCGTGACGTATGTCATCCACAACAACAAGGCAATCTCAAAGATTCCGATCAAGATGAACCAAATCCGATTTTCTGCATCGCCCATCACGCTTTTTGCCACTTGCGGAAGCGTGCCGACAGCCAAAAGAAATAGAATCCCTGTTTGCACCCAATTCCCAATTTGACGGATTTTCACCCGCTTCAGTCTAAAATCTATCAGCCAAATCAGGATCCAGAGGATGGTTGGAACCACAATCATCGCGGCAAGCCTTAGTGGCGAACGGGCCGCCAACAATGAATCCGTTTCGGCGAAGGCCGACAAATTCAATTGAAACAAGATTGATAGCCCCAAGACGCAGATTTTTACGGCTTTCGGGAGATGGGAGTCAGATTTTGACACGCATTTCTCGGCGTAAAATCGGCTGATGTTGGGAATCATGATACAAGTTTACCCTTAATTGCGAAATTTTCGTATCAAAATCTCGGGGGCGTCACTGGGTTAATAACTTTATTCACCTGGATGATAATACCTTTGGGCATGCGCCTTCACCCACTCCGGATCCAAGCTCTCCTCCTTCGTCTTTTGGTGCAAATACATGTCCACTTGGTCGGCGAAGTGCGGTGAATCGGGCCTGTTGGAGCTGCCATAGGGCATCACGGATTGGATTTTGACGCCTTGCTCGCTGAAGCGCATGAGTTGGATGTAGCTGTCGCCGAGGAAGCTGCGTTTGAGGCCGTCTTTCCAGTCGTGGGAATACATGGCCGAGATCACGTCGGGCGCGCCGCCGATCGGGAAGTCCTCGTCGCCACGCACGTGGCGCTGAAACTGCCCGAGTGGGACGGTGAGGCTGCCGAAGTGTTTGCGCAGGTATTTGCCGGCTTTTTGCATGGCATCGACATAGTGCTGCGCGGGATAGCAGGTCGCGATCGCGAAGAGATTGTTTTCCTTGGCGTCTGCAAAAAGGAAGTCATAGGTCTTGATAAACAAGGCCGCATTCATGTTTTCTACATTCACCTTGCGGTCCCAGGCCTTCAAGATGCTCAGTTCCTCGGCCACCTCGGGGTGATCGGCAGGGTCCAATGCGGTCAGGCAGTTGATGTTGCTGAGGAAATAGATCGTAAATGTGTCGGGGAATTGTTGGTCGTACTTCAGGCGCAGCATGTCTTCCCAGCTCACCTTGGGCATCTTCGCCATGATCTCTTGCACCCGCATGCTACGGTTGTTCTCGATCGGATAGGCAAAGAGCAGGCTGTCAAAATCCTCTCGGCGTGGGTTGTCGGCCGGCCCCGTGCAATTGTAGGGCGTATTGTTGGTATTGAATACGTATCCCGCAGGCGGATTCAGGCTTTGGACGAGATCTGAGGTCGGGTGGAATTCGGTCCAGACCACGGCCGAAGTGTCGCCGGGCAGCAGCCCGAGCCAGTCGTAACCCGGCTTGCGCACAGGGTACAAGCCATTGTCGATGTAGAATATCGTGTCGCGGCGGTCGCCGTAGACGATGTTCAGGCTCGGCAGGCCACCCATTTCGATGGCTTTGTGAAACTCGGTGTAGTTGCGCGCCTTGCCCATGTTGAACCACTGCTCGGCTGACTTGATGGTCATGATCGCCGGGAAACGCAAGGCATAGTAGTCCTTCTTGTACCGCAACACAGGGCCTTGCACACCCCAATAGGACTTCTTGCCGACCTTGATCT
>JANMIM010000573.1:0-1915 GCA_031375795.1 Bacteroidota bacterium | reverse complement strand
GCCACCACCAAAGCGCGGCGTAGGGTTAGCGCTGAGCGATTTCCAAGAAGTGTAGGCACTGTACAGATCTTCCGTACCATTTAGCCGCTTCATCAACTGTTGGCGACTTGCCTGATCCTGCCTTCGTTCATAATTCGTCTGCATGAATCGCTCGACGCTTTGTTCCAGATCGTCTAGGCTGTTGCCAATATGGTTGATCCTGGAAACGTAGGTCTGCAGTTCGGCTTGATCCATTTTCTCAAGCTTCTTGGCGAGGTTGTACAAACGATCGTAGTCGGCGGGACCCAATCGCACGCCACCCGTCCCAATTTTGATGACATCCTTGAGGGAGGGCAATAGATCGCGCAGAAATGCATCTTGAAACAACACCTCATCCTGAATCTGTTTCCACAGCTCCCGTTTGGTGGCATCTTCGGGCGTGCTGGTGATCATCTCGCCAGGTGTGATGCCCGTCGCTTCATAGTAGCGCCGATTGATCTCAGCGATCAAGGCTGCCTTGTCACCGCCAGGAGGATAGTTGATGAACCGTTCCTCGCGCTCTGCTGCACCTGCGATTTTCCCAGAGCTCTCGACGATAAATCCCTTCGCAGCATTGTTGGCGGCTCGATTTTTGGTGATCAAATTCATGTCCACCAACACCTTGTGACGGCCGGGACCATATTTTTCGGAAGTCAGGGTCCATTGCACATGGGCGGGAATGTCGCCTCCAAAGATGGTCTCCAATGCAATTTTCTTGAAGGTTGCCTGATCTACCTCCGAGACCAAAGTCACATACCGGGCGATGTACCGAGTAGGTGTGCCATGATCACTGGCCTTGGTGGTGGCAGGTTGTTTGGAAGCTTCGGCGGAGGAGATAGGCTGGTCTTCCATGTTCTGACCGCTCGTTGGGGTGTTTTGTGCTGCGTTATCCTCTGGCAAGGGCTCAACGGCGTAGTCCACCGTATTTGCCACGTCAGACTCGGAAGTGACATCATTGTCCTGTACAAAGGAGCCTTTGACGATGCTCGCAGTGGGGTCCGTCTGATCTTGTTCGACCGTAAAACTACCCTCAATGAATTGACCCGAGGCAAGGTTGATTTGATTCTCGTCCTGCTTTGTCAACAACGCTTTGAAGTGTCCCTTCGCCAGCTTCTCGGTCAGGGGGAAACGAAGCCGGAATGTGCCCTTTGGCGGGAGATTTTCGTCCTCAAGGACCCTCAACAACCTTTCCGCAAACAGTGCCATGGCTTCTTATTTATAGATTTCTTCGCGGATGCAGTATTCCATGTCGGCGAGGGCGATGCTGGTCTTGCCTTTTTGGATGGTGGCGAGCGCTACGCGGTTGCAGATGTCCACGATGGAGGCGGCGGTGAGGGGGTGCTGACGGGCGATGGCCTGTAGGTTGATGTTGGGTTCCAGGGTACACACGCGGGGCAGGTGGCGTTGCCAGATTTCGAGGCGGCGGGCTTCGTCTTGGACTTCAAAGGCGATCACGCTCTGGAATCGGCGCATGAAGGCGTCGTCCATGTTTTTCTTGAGGTTGCTGGCGACGATCACCAGGCCATTGTAATTCTCGATGCGCTGCAGGAGGAATGCCGTGTCTTGGTTGGCGTAGTGGGTGTTTTTGTCCTCGCTTTGGGCGGTGTCGGTGCGCTTGCCAAAGAGGGCGTCGCCTTCGTCAAAAAACAGCACCCAGTTCTTGTCTTCGGCGGTGTTGAAGAGGGCATTGAGGTTTTTGCTGGTCTCGCCGATGTATTTGCTCACGACGGAACTCAGGTCCACGCGGTACACGTCGCGGCCCAGCATCTTGCCGAGCAGGGTGGCCGCCAAGGTCTTGCCTGTCCCGCTCGGGCCATGAAACAGGCAGCGGTAACCCTGCCGCAACTGCCGGTCGAGCCCCCAATCCTTGCGCAGGGTGGCCTCGTGCTCCAGATAG
>JANMIM010000539.1:0-9292 GCA_031375795.1 Bacteroidota bacterium | reverse complement strand
GAGGGCAATCCCCGCAATTCGCAAAACAGCGGCAAGGGCATTTACCGCAGCCTCGACGCGGGCCGCAGTTGGAAATGCATGGGATTGGAAAAAACCCGCACGATCCACCGCATCATCATCGATCCCCGCGATGAAAATGTCGTGTATGTGGCAGCACTCGGCAGCGCCTGGGGACCCAATCCCGAGCGCGGCGTACACAAGACCACCGATGGCGGCGAGACCTGGGAAAAAGTCCTTTTCGTGAACGACAGCACAGGCTGCGCCGACCTCATCATCGATCCTTCCAATCCCAAAAAGCTGCTTGCAGCCATGTGGGAGTACCACCGCGAGCCCTGGTTCTTCACATCGGGCGGCAAGGGTTCCGGGCTGTACATGACACTCGACGGCGGCAAACATTGGCAGCGGCAGGATGAGAAAAACGGATTGCCTGCAGGGCAATTGGGGCGCATCGGCTTGGGTATCTCGGCATCGCGGCCCAATGTCGTCTATGCCTTGGTCGAGGCCAAGCCCACGACCCTGTTTCGCTCAGACGACGGCGGATTCTCCTGGAAAAAGCGCAACGACGCAGACATCGGTAACCGACCCTTTTATTATGCTGAATTCTACGTCGATCCCCTCAACGAAAACCGCCTCTACAACCTCTGGAGCATCGTGTCGCTGAGCGAGGACGGCGGCAAGACCTTTGGCACGCTCATGGGCTACAACGGCGTGCACCCCGACCACCACGCCTGGTGGATCGACCCCCGCAATCCAGACTTCATGATCGATGGCAACGACGGCGGACTCGCCATCACGCAAGACCGCGGCAAGACCTGGGCCTTCGTGGAAAATCTGCCTGTCGGGCAGTTTTACCACGTGGACTACGACATGGCCACGCCCTACAATGTGATGGGCGGCTTGCAAGACAACGGCAGTTGGGTGGGCCCGTCTGCCGTGTGGGCTGCGGGTGGCATCCGCAATTACCATTGGCGGGAGGTCTTGTTTGGCGACGGATTTGACGTGGCAGCCAAGCGCAACGAGCCGCAGGTCGTGTATGCCATGTCGCAGGGCGGGGAGCTGAACCGTGTGAACAAGGAGACGGGTGAGACGGTGGGCATCAAGCCATTGCACCCCGAGGGTAAGCGGCTGCGTTTCAACTGGAATACTGCGATGGCGATGGATCCGATGGTGGAAAATGGCCTTTATTATTGCAGCCAGTTTGTACACCACAGCACCGACGGCGGCGACAGTTGGCAATTGATTTCACCCGACCTCACCACCAACGACAGCACCAAACAAAAGCAGCACAAGAGTGGCGGCATCACACTCGATGCTACGGCCGCCGAGAACTATACCACGATCATCGCCGTGGCGCCCAGCGCGCTGGAAAAGGGCCTCATCTGGGTCGGCACCGACGACGGCAACTTGCAGCGCACGCGCGACGGCGGCAAGAATTGGGAGAATCTGATTGGGAAATTGCCCGATGCGCCGCGCGGGGCATGGATACCGCAGATCCACGTGAGCAGCATCAACCCCGGCGAGGCATTTGTGGTGCTCAACGATTACCGGCGCAACAATTGGGGGGCTTATGCCTACCACACCCGCGATTTTGGAGGCACGTGGCGGCGCATCGTCGACGACAAAAAAGTGCAGGGCCATTGCCTGTCCATCGTGCAGGATCCCGTGCAGGAAAACCTGTTGTTTTTGGGCACGGACCAAGGATTGTGGCTGAGCGTGAATGGCGGGGCGGATTGGACGCAATGGAAAAAGGATTTTCCTGCCGTCCCGGTGCAGGACCTCAAGATTCATCCGCGGGAGCACGATTTGATTGTGGCGACATTTGGGCGGGCCTTGTGGATCATGGACGACATCAGGCCCCTGCGCCTGCTGGCCGCGCAGGGCAAGTCCCTCTTGGAAAAGGACTTTGTGCTGCTGCCCGTCGAGCCCGCCATCGACCCCGAGTACCGCTCGGTGGACGGCGTGCGCTTCAATGGCGCAGCAGATTATGGTGCGCGCAATCCCGGTCGCGGTGCCGAGTTTGTGGTCTACATTCGTCAGCCTTGGAAGAGCATTCCGCCCAGCAAGACAGACAAGGAGGCCAAGGAGGAAAAAGAGAAAAAAGGCAAGGAGGATCCCGAAAAGAAGAACAAGGAAATTGCATCCGACAGCCTTGCCACGGCCACCAAGAAGCCCGAAAACAAGGACACCGACATCAAGGTATGGATCTTAAATGCCATGGGAGATTCCATTCGCCAATACACCACCAAGCCCGACACGGGTTTTCAAGTGATTCGCTGGAATTTTGACCGCAACGGCACCAATTATCCGCAATATCAGAAACCTGGAAAAGAAATCCCCGGCGGCCCCAAAGTCCCGCCCGGCGAATACAAAGTCGTGCTGCAATTTTTGAATTCCAAGGACAGTGCAAACTTCAAGGTTTTGCCCGACCCGCGCATCCCTTATGACGCGCAAGCAGCCGCATGGCGCGAGGCCAAACTCAAGACATTCCTCCAAATCGCCCAAAAAGGCAGCCAAGGATTTGACCAATTGCGGGAGGCGCGCACGATGATCGACCGTTACGAGAAACTGCTCGACAACCTCGCCGACACCCAGCGGGATTCGCTCAAAAAGCTCGCGAAACCCGTGCGCGACAGCATCAAGGTGCTCATGGAGGTCTACCTCGATCCCGAGGACCTCAAGGGTTTGGAGCATGTGACCACCCAGCTCGGCGACTTGTTTTACATCACCGAGGGCTACCTGGACCCGCGCAACCAAGTCGCAGGCGGCACGGCAGACCTCGCCTTGAAACAATTCGAATTGGCCGTGAAGGCAGCGCTCACGCGCATCAACCGTTTCCTCGAAAATGATTGGATCAAGTACCGCGGCGCAATGGAGAATGCAAAAGTACGCGCATTCAAGGACTTGCCGGCGGTGAAGATGGAGTGATGGTTTTTTCATAGACCTCCATTCTGCATCGGCCGATCCCAAAAAACGTTTCCAATTCCGCAGGAAGGGCCAAAATCATATGTTTGGTGCATGTATCTGGTAGGGGAAGGTCGCGACCTTCCCCTACCAGATACATGTGTTTGAAAACCGCACCATTCCTGCGTAATTGGCCGCCATCGTCTGATTCTGATCCACACCAACGTGGACCAGACAAAATCGTCGAATTACCGAATCACCACCATCCTCTTAGCCGCCGTCGCATCGCCCTGTACTTGCAACTGGTACAAATAGGTGCCCGCTGGGAGCTCGGCGGTGGAGACGAGTAGGCAATGCCCACAAAAAGGAATAGAATAAGCATTTTTATACGTTGTAGATTAGATGAGGACGGAAGATCATGCAAAGTTGCCGATGGACAAGTCCCTGGGCCGTGTGCTCATTCTCAGCAGTTCAGCGCCAAGGGCTCCCGCTTGTTCATCACTCCATTCAGATGCTGCAAAGCCATCGCCGATCGCCGCACAGCCGCCGAGATCGGGTGAATTCACGTCCTGATGGCGTTTCTGGGTTATCCACACACCCTTCAAATCCGCATTCGAGCAGCGCCAAGATTGGAAATTCGCCACATGCTGCCGACATTCGCCCCCAATGCCGCACCCATGGATACCTCAAAACGCTACCGCTACTATTTGATCTACAAGCCCTACGGCATGCTCAGCCAGTTCACGAGCGACGACCCTGGCAAGCGCACCCTCGGCGAACTCCACGCCTTCCCCAAGGACGTGTACCCGGTCGGCCGCCTCGACGAGGACAGCGAGGGCCTGCTGCTCCTCACCAACGATCCCAAGATGAATTCGGCCCTGCTCGGCGAGGGTGTCGAAAAGGAATATTGGGTGCAGGTCGAGGGCATCCCGACCGAGGCCGCGTTGGCGCAGCTCCGCAAGGGCGTGGACATCACCGTGAAAAAACAACGCTACCACACACGCCCCGCGCAAGTGCGCATGCTAGAGCCCGCGCCGCCCCTGCCTGCACGCGTGCCGCCCATCCGCGTGCGCCTGAGTGTCCCCGACGCCTGGCTCGCGCTCACGATCCGCGAAGGCAAGAACCGGCAGGTCAGGAAGATGGTCGCAGCGGTGGGGTTTCCTTGTTTGCGGTTGGTGCGGTGGCGCTTTGGGGACTGGGAATTGGGGAATCTGGGCGTTGGAGGGGTGAGGGAAGTGTGATAGCAAGAGTTTTTGTTGCATTTTGTAATTTTAGTGCCATATTAGCACTATTTAGAAGATGTGTTGAGGCGCTTTTTCGTGCTATTTGTAAAATTTATTGGTTGATAACTGAAGATTATAATATGGAAGAAAATGACAATCCCAAGCTATTATGGAAGAGGACGATTGGAAGTGATTCCGATTTGCAACGGATTCATTTCTCAGCATCCCAATCCTATACTTTCCCTGATTCTGATATTCGTAATAGTATTGTTACAGGAGAACTCATATCATCACAAAAATTTCGATCAAATTTTGTAAAGTGCAAGATAGTGGATCTCCATGCGAAGGACACCAACTTTGATGGTGTGGACGTGAAGGACAACCTAATCAAGAATTCGGATTTTAAAAATGTCATAATTTCCAATTCTTCGTGGATGGACAATCACCTCTCGAATGTACTATTTGAAGGGTGTAAATTTGAATCATCTTCGATTACGGGAAATGTATTTCAGGATATCACTTTTAAAAATTGCGATTTGAGCATGGTAGTGATCAAACTCTGCAAGTTTTACAATTGTGGATTCATCGATTGTGTTACAACCAACCAAATTGCAGAGATGAGCCTATTTTTGGGTTGTCGTTTCGAGAAGACGGAGATTCAAATTGGGACAATTGTTGAAAATTTCGGATTGAATATCGCACACTTTCAAGATTCCAAAATTCGCAATGGAAGGACTCGTGAAATCCACAGCAAGGTAGATATTGAAAATTTAGAAGAGGTGATTTCAATAGAGGACTTTGATTGGATTTCTCGGTTCAAATTGTCATATTTCACTTCAAAATCAGAGAGGTTGGCTGGAGGAGAATTGCTGGACAAAATGACAGAGGTCACCAATTGGCTGAATATATGTGGTGTGGAATCAAACCTTCCACAATATCTGGGGCAGTATTATGAATTCCTGCTATTTCTATATGACAACGAAAATGCCCCATTATACTCCTTGCTAAAGCTGCATGAGTTGACGGGAGAAATTGTTGATAACGCTGAAAAGTACTTCCAAGTATACGTTGGAGTGATGGGAATCCATATGTCATTATCGAGGATCGTGGAAGATTTTTTGATGACAACTTCATTGCTCCCCCAACGACTGGAAAAGTCAATAATGCTTCGCGTCATTGGTCCGTTGGAAGAATCCTATTATTCAGAAATATTTCACAACTGGATGAAATCTACGGATGTCCGAATTGGCGAATTGAAGAAGGCCAATTCACCAAACTTCCTGACTTTCGTTTGGGAGAATTACGAATCAATCATGCCATTGATTGCGCTACTACTATCGACAAGGCTGAAACTAGACTTCGGAAGGATAAGGCAATTTGCATTCTCGGAAAATGTTCATGCTGAAACCAATGAAAGTTCTCCTCCTGAACAAATGGCTCTTATCGTTCCAGAATCGGCGGCGCCATTTGGTCTGTCACTGGGCAGAAATCCTGCGGAAAAACTTTTATGGGAAATGCGTATTAGGGCGATATTTCCCAAAAAGATTCTCTTCGAATTGAGATTGGGAATTAGTACAGCAATATTCTCCAAGATAAGAGACGTGGTAATCGAAATATTGGCTCCGCACCAAACGTAAGTAGTTCAAGGAATGAATCGCATTAATCTTTGAAGTCCTTCGGAAAGTTCAAAAAATGACTTGTAATAATTTATCCTGAAAAATATAGCATTGTCGTTCCGAGCCAGTAACCAATTGTTCCCTGTTAGTATTCTTACGCCGTTTAGCAAACAAAATGCAAGAATTCTTTTTCGAAAGTCCTCTAAGGATTCTGCTGATCCGATGGGCTTTGAAATGTGGCCACATCCGTAATATCCATTTTCTAGCACATGCAATTTAATACTTGATCCGAAAGCCAAATTATCAAGCAGTTTATAGTTTTCGAAGACTAATTTTTGACCTTCGCTCAACATTAGTTGAAGTATCTCATTTTTTTTGACGATTTCTGAAGTCATTGCATGGGATGGAAAGCTCAACCCACCTTGTATGATTTCAAATGTATTTTCTAGGCGCTTTTTCATCGAATACGGATGCACGATTGCGGCCGTACGGATACCATTGATGCCGGTTGCCTTGAAGAAGCTACGGATTCGTATAATTTTCTCACGGTTCGAATTGCACGGCACATTCAGAAAGGCTGGATAGGAAAAGTCAGTCGCCTCGTCGATGACCAGATATGAGTTCTTACCTAGCCTTGCGCCTAATGCCTCAATTTGTTCGTTGGAGGTGTTCTTTCCTAGGCAGTATCGCGGCTGGAAAATCCAAAGAATGGAATTGTCAGGCATTTCCTTCACAAATTTATCGATCGACAATTCGAATTCATCCTCCAAAAATGTCGGAATCAGGACTGCTTGCATCCCCAATTCAATTGCTTGATAATATGGGGCGTAGAAGCAAGGTGTTTCGAAATATACAAGGTTGATCCCGCTTTCCTTCAGAGCTAGTAGCAATGCCATTGAGGCAATTGTTACGGAATCACAAATAGTGAACTCGAAATTCGAAATGTCTTGCTCAATCCATTTGCATAACTCGATTCGCAAAATCTCCTTGATTTCAAGAAAGGACGGGGATTTGTCAGAGTAATAGCTCGCAAAGGATTTTCCTGCCAATGGAAATTTGAAATTCTCTAGAATAGGCCATTGGGGTGAAATGGTGTCTCTCCAACCAGAAATATCAAAAAATGATCTTGAAGTCTGTTTCTGACATCTTTCGAAAAGTTCATCGTCCTCGTCAAAAGTGTCTTCGTCGAAAAATGACAAGCAACTCTTTGCGTCAAGATCATCCATAATCTTCAGTTATCACCGAAGATTCCCACACACCTTGACACTAAATCCTCCCCCTTGGGTGCAGCTTCAGGAGAATTTCTTCCTGCTTCCTGCGACTCACGTGGGTGTAGATTTGTGTGGTCATGATCGAGCTGTGGCCTAGGAACTGCTGGATGTATTTGATGTCGACGCCTTCTTCCATGAGGAGGGTGGCGAAGGTGTGGCGGAAGGCGTGGGGCGTGATGTGTCGGTTGAGGTTGGCGTCGAGAGCGATTTGTTTGATGATGCTGCGCACGGTTTGGGTGGACAAGCGGTTGCCATGTTGGTTCACGAAAAAGTAACCGGAGGCGAGTATGGATGGCTGGAAGTGCCGCACGTAGCGGGTGATGGTCTTGAGCGTCGCCTCGTGCCCGAAATGGATGAGGCGCTCCTTGTTGCCCTTGCCAACGACGCGAATCGTGCCGGCTTGAAGATCCACATGGTTATTGCGCAGGTTGCTGAGCTCCGAGACACGGATGCCGGTCGCAAAGAGCATTTCCAAGACGGCGAGGTTTCGCAAGGCCAGGAGGTGCTCCTTGGACCCGACTTTTTTGTTGGCTTCCCGCCGTTGGGAATCCGCTTTTTTGAGGACTATCGAAATTTCCTTGAGTGTAAGATAGTTGGGCAAGACAAAGGGCTCCTTGATCTTGATCCGCAACTTGCGCAGAGGGTTGACGGCGATGATGTCGTCTTGCTCCAGGAAATTGAAGAAGGCCTTGAGGCTGGCAATCTTGCGCTTCACGGACTTCGGCTTCAGCTTTTCAAACAAGGTGGCAAGGTAGGTGCGCAGCATTTCCTTGTCCACGGATTTCACGTCCACAACCTGAAATTCGGACAATAGATAGCTCGAAACCTGTTGTAAATCAGTGGTATAGGCGACGATTGTTTTTGGGCTGAGGTTCTTGGCGATTTTACAATGTAGGAGAAAATCTTTTGCGTGCGACACCAAACCATCCATACCGTATTTTCTCGTTTACCGAATTCGGAACGAATTTAGGAATAAAGAACATCATTACCTTTCGGCAATTAAAAATTGCCTTTTAAGGCAGCGTTGATCCCGGACCTCGATCATCGCTGCCACCGGTTGTTCGTCGTGCGGAATCCTATAAATTTGCTTCCCGTAGGTGCTTTCATCGAAAATCCACCGCTATTCCCTCCACGATCATTACCTTTGCACCGCATTTTTTAAACAGTAAGATTCCGAAAGAGTGAAAAAGTCAATTCTAGTGTTCATGGCTGCTGCCGGACTGCTTTTGGCGGTCGGGTGTGGCCCTTCTGCCGAGGAGCAGGAAAAGGCAAAGCAGGAGATTCTCCAAATCGAGGCAACGCAACAGGAGGTCGATTCCACTGACAAGGAAGTGGCCAAGACTGCGCGCGAACTCGACTCATTGTTGAACCAATTGAATGCCCAATAATTCCATCCGAGAATATGAAATACGCAACAAAATCTCTGAAAATGAGCTTGATGGCGATGGCCATGAGCGTGCTGTTGGTGTCGGCTGTTTCGGCACAAGGCAACGGAAAAGGTAAGCCTAAACCAACATCGGGGAAACCTGCGCTCGAGACGGTCACCCCTGGGGGTGGCAAAGGTCAGGTGAAGGGTCAAGTGACGCCCCCCAAGGGCGGCCAAATGTCGGGACAAGGAAATGCCGAAGGCGGCAAGGGCAGCAAGGCCGGTTCAAATGGCAACGGCAACGCCGAGGGTGCCAAAGGTTCCAAGGCGAACAGTGAGGGCACAAAAGGCTCCAATGCAAGTGCCGAGGGCACAAAAGGCTCGAGGGCAAATGAAGGCTCCAACCACGGCAATGGCAACGGCAACGCAAACGGCCACTCCAAGGGAAATGAATCCGACGGCGCCGCCAATGGTGTCAAGGGTGACGACGGTAGCGAAGGCTCCGGCGGTAGCCACGCGGGCGGCGAAGGCAGCCACGGCAACAAGGAAAACACGGCCAATGACTTCGGTCAGGCACGTGCAGAGGCGGCGCGTTCCAAGACCAAGACGGTCGTCGCATCGACAGAGACCCACCTGACCGCGGAGGAGCAACACGTCGCTACCGCGAAGGACCAAATCAAGGCGGCCAAGGCGCAGGTCGAGCAGCTCAAGCAGGACCCGAAGGCCGACAAGGCTGTGATCGCCAGCAAGGAGGCGATCATCAGTCAGGTGGAGGCCAAGGTGAATCAGTTGGAGCACCAGATCAAGGACCGCAACGAGAAGGAGGCCGCGATCGAGCTGCTCGTGGGGCACGGCACGATGGGCAGCGCGGCCGCCCGTCGTCACGCCGCCGGCTCGGCGAACTTCCAGCATTCG
>JANMIM010000502.1:0-13169 GCA_031375795.1 Bacteroidota bacterium | reverse complement strand
GGTTTCCCGATCCTTGACCTTCTGGTCACGGATCATCTCGGCATCCACGGTAAACTTGATGGCATCGGCTGCGGCCTTGGTGCGCAGGTAATACATACCCGTCTTGAGGCCCTTTTCCCATGCATAGAAGTGCATCGAGGTGAGCTTCGCAAAGTTGGCATCTTGCATGAAAATGTTCATGCTCTGGCTCTGGCAGATGAAGGCGCCACGGTCGGCAGCCATCTCGATGATCGACTTCTGCTTGATTTCCCAAGCCGTCTTGTACAACTCACGGATGTGCTCTGGCACGTCCTCAAAGCTCTGGATGGATCCGTTGGCCGCGAGCAACTTGTTTTTCATGCCGTCATTCCACAAGCCGATTGAGATCAGGTCCTTCAAGAGGTGCTTGTTGACAACCACAAACTCGCCAGACAACACGCGGCGGCTGTAAATGTTGGAGGTATATGGCTCGAAGCACTCATTGTTGCCGAGGATCTGCGATGTACTCGCCGTGGGCATCGGTGCCAAGAGGAGGCTATTGCGCAGACCGTGTTTTTGCATCTTGGCCTTGAGCGTGTACCAGTCCCAGCGCAAGCTCGGCTCGACACCCCACATGTCAAATTGCAACTCGCCCTTGCTGGCGGGCGAGCCCGCGTAGGTCTCATAGGCACCGTCGCGCTCAGCGAGCTCGACAGAGGCCTCCAAGGCACCAAAGTAGATCGTCTCAAAGATCTCACGGTTCAGCACACGTGCCTCCTCGCTCTCAAATGGGTAGCGCATCAAGATGAATGCGTCTGCCAATCCCTGCACGCCGATGCCGATGGGGCGGTGGCGCATGTTGCTTTTCTTGGCTTCAGGGACCGGGTAATAATTTACATCGATCACTTTGTTCAGGTTGCGGGTGACCACCTTGGTGATCTTGTACAACTTGTCGTGGTCAAACTTGCCGTTGATCACAAACTGGTTCAAGGCGATGGACGCGAGGTTGCACACTGCCACCTCGTCGGGTGCGGTGTACTCGATCACCTCCGTGCACAGGTTGCTGCTGCGGATCGTGCCCAGGTTTTTCTGGTTGCTCTTGCCGTTGCAGGCATCCTTGTACAACATATAAGGTGTGCCAGTCTCGATTTGGCTCTCCATGATGCGGAACCAAAGCTCTTGGGCCTTGACGACCTTGCGGGCGCGGCCCTCGGCCTCATAGCGGTGATACAATTTCTCAAACGCCTCTCCATGGCAGTCATAGAGACCAGGGGCCTCATTGGGGCAAAAGAGCGACCAATCTCCGCCGTCCTTGACCCGCTTCATGAACAGGTCTGGAATCCAAAGTGCAAAGAAGAGGTCACGGGCGCGGTTTTCTTCCTTGCCGTGGTTCTTCTTGAGCTCCAGGAATTCAAACACGTCTGCGTGCCAAGGCTCCAAGTACATGGCAAATGCGCCCTTGCGCTTGCCACCGCCTTGGTCTACATAGCGGGCTGTGTCGTTGAATACCCTGAGCATGGGCACGATGCCATTGCTCGTGCCATTGGTCCCTTTGATATAGGAGCCTGTGGCGCGGATGTTGTGAAGGCTCAGGCCGATGCCGCCGGCGCTTTGGGAAATCTCAGCACACTGCTTGAGCGTACCAAAGATGCCGGGGATGCTGTCCTCTTGCATCGTGAGCAAAAAGCAGCTCGACAACTGTGGCTTGGGCGTGCCGGCATTGAACAAGGTGGGCGTGGCGTGGATGAACCACTTCTCGCTCATCAAGTGGTAGGTCTCGATGGCGGCCTCGAGGTCGCGGCCGTGGATCCCCACCGACACACGCATGAGCATGTGTTGCGGACGCTCGACGGCCTTGCCCTCCATCTTCAAGAGATAGCTGCGCTCGAGGGTCTTGTAGCCAAAGTAGTCAAAGTTGTAGTCGCGGTCATAGATGATGGTGCTGTCGAGCAAATCGGCATTTTCCATCACGATTTGGTAGGTGTCATCCCCGATCAAGCCTGCAGGTTCACCGTTTTTGGGGTCACGGTAATTGTACAGCTTCTTGATGGTCGCCGAAAAAGACTTGTCGGTCTCCTTGTGCATGTTGGAGATCGCAATGCGTGCCGCCAAGATGGCGTAGTCAGGGTGCTTGGTGGTCATGGAGGCGGCCGTCTCGGCAGCGAGGTTGTCGATGTCGGTCGTTGCTACACCGTCATAGACACCCTCGATCACCTTTTTGGTCACCTCGATGGCATCCACATAGTCCATGTCCAAGCCATAGACCAATTTTTTCACGCGGGCCGTGATCTTATCAAACTTCACAGCCTCTTTCTTGCCGCTTCTTTTCTCAACAAACATGGTGGTGGTAATTTAATACGGGGATTCTTGTGCAATATGTCGAGGGCGGGGAATTAGAAATCCTCGTCCAACTTGAATACGTGGTCCTCTTTTTTGCCCATCACGCCAGCCTTTTGGTACTCGGCCACGCGCTTCTCAAAAAAGTTGGTCTTGCCTTGGAGGGAGATCAAGTCCATCCAATCAAATGGGTTGGCAGTGCCATAGGCCTTGCTGTAGCCCAAGGCCACGAGCAGGCGGTCGGCGACAAACTCGATGTACTGTGTCATGAGGCCGGCATTCATGCCGATCAGCGACACGGGCAGGGCATCGACCACAAATTCCTTCTCGATGGTGACGGCCTCGGTGATGATCTCACGGATGCGCCACTCCTCCATCTTGTTGTCGAGCATGCCGTAGAGCAGGCAAGCAAAGTCACAGTGCAGACCCTCATCACGGCTGATGAGCTCATTGCTAAATGTGAGGCCCGGCATGAGGCCACGCTTCTTCAACCAGAAGATGGAACAGAAGCTGCCGCTGAAGAAAATGCCCTCGACAGCCGCAAAAGCCACGAGGCGTTCGCCAAAGGTGGCATCGCTGCCGATCCACTTCATGGCCCATTCGGCCTTTTTGGTCACGCAAGGCACCGTGTCCAATGCATGAAACAAGTGGTCCTTTTCCTTGGCGTCCTTAATATAGGTGTCGATGAGCAAGCTGTAGGTCTCAGAGTGGATGTTTTCAATCGCAATCTGAAAGCCGTAGAAGCAGCGTGCCTCTGGCAACTGCACCTCGGCCATGAAGCGCTCAGCCAAGTTTTCATTGACGATGCCGTCGCTCGCTGCAAAAAAAGCAAGCACATGCTTGATGAAGTGCCGCTCATTGTCTTCGAGCCGTGCCCAGTCGGCGTGGTCGGGAGCAAGGTCGATCTCCTCTGCAGTCCAGAAACTAGCCTGCGCCTGTTTGTACATCCTCCAGATTTCGCTTTGCTGAATGGGGAAGAGTACAAAACGATCCTTGTTTTCTTTCAGTAAGAGCTCCATGTTGTGATCTCGGGCAAATTATTCAATCAATGATAAAAACAGCAGCGGTCGAATCTCAAAATCTAAAGCCGACAGTTCTCCTTGGCATCTGGCCCCGCTTGGTTGCAGGTAGCTGCCATGTATTCAGAACAGTCTGAACGCAGAAGTATTGTTGCGACTGGAGTACAAGTTTACAGAGTCGCCTAGACTTTAATTTGGAGACTTTTCAACAGGAGTTCATTGGTAAAAATTAAGCGTCTAAAAAACAGACGATTGGGTAGGTAAAGTAAGTTTAAGAATTTATTCACGTGCTTGAGTGCTTGCATATCTCCCATCCAAGGCAGTGCACGAAAAACGCTGTTTCACTCTTTTTCACCCGGCGCCACCCTACATCGGTGCCAAAATGGTTTATCATTCAATGACTTGTGAAGGACCATGCACGTCAGGCGATGGTGATGGGATTGGGGGAGAAGCACAGAATGAAGATTGCAATCGCCACGCAGCCCATGATTTTTTGTCCCGTGCTCAGTGGGCTGTCGTCCAGTGCCACGGGGTGGTCCACCCCGATCACGCGTGCACCCATGAAGGCATAGAGCAACCAGATTGGATTCACCTCGAGACCTGCCACGACAAACCCAGCGAGCGCCTGCACCACCAGAATCCCTGCCAAAACCCCGAGCTGCACCCGCAACCCTTGCTTGGCAAACAATCGTTGCATGATCACATATAGAATGCCCAGGTACAGCAACCGCGACGAGAGCACCCACGAAATGAAGGAGACAAAGGTCTCGTCGGGGCCCATGATGAAGGCGCTTTCAGAGAAAGTCCCCAGGCCGCCGACCAGCAACAGGCAGATCACCGTCGCCCGCGCGATATGCCCCGCCTTGCGCGCGCCCAGCAGTCCATACACCACATGCCCCCCGTCGAGCTGCCCGATGGGCAGCAGGTTCAGGGCCGTGAAAAACAAACCCAGGAAGCCGGCAAAAATGAAGGGGTAATGCATCATTTCAAAGGCTGGCGGAAAGTTGGGGTCGTCTGCAAACAGCGCCTTGAGGCCCTCAAACAGCAGGCTGCCCCCAAACTCCATCACGATGCCATTGCCCGAGAGCGCCTGCGCAGTCGGAATGCCCCCAAACTGCGAGACATACTCGGGATGGATCGCCAGCACCGTATCATTCACCGGCGGCAACACCATGAACCCATACAGCAAGACCCCCAATGCCACGACAAAACCCGCCAATGGACCGGCAATGCCGATGTCGAAGTATTTGCGGCGGCTGGCCGGAACCTCCCTGATGCGTATCACCGCACCAAAAGACCCAATGTTCATCGCTGCGATGGGAATGAAGATCGGGATGTAGTAAGGCAATGAGCACCGCACCTTGTGGTACATGGCCATGAAGTAATGCCCAAATTCATGCACGGTGAGAAAGAAGAGAAACCCAAATGAAAAGGGAATTCCCCGCCAAATGCCCGCCAAACCCAAGGCCTGATCCCCAAACAAGATCGAATGGCCAGTGACCAACTCTGCACCCGCCATGAGCGTGGTGAACACCGTGAGCAGAAACAGGAGGATATGGAGTGGATAATTTTGCTTCATCGCTGGATGAAAAAACCGTGTTGTGCTGCAAATGTTTCTCGATTTCAGCGTTATCCACGCTGTTAACATCAATTCCGCCTTGACAAGGCCGTTCTTTGATTAATTTTACGGGCCCGGCACAATTTAATCTAAAATGTCGGAGAAATTCTCAGTAGCCCAGGCATGATTTTGGAAGCGCAATCGCCTACGACCATAAGATTTTGGGAAGCCTTGATGCCCGCCCAGAACTCTGAGACACCCTGCTTGCAACTGTGGCAGGGTGCCGCCTATCAACCGACCTCCTTCAAGGACGTGCACGCCCAGGCGCAGTGCGTCGCGGGCTACCTCATGCGCCGCGGCTATGGCAAGGGCGACCACATCGGCATCCTGGCCAGACCCGGCCTGCGCTACCATGTCTTGCACATCGCGATGCAATACCTGGGCGTGGTCAATGTCACGTTTCCGCCCAGTTTCACGACCGAGGAAATCGAGCAGATGGCTTTCAAGTACGACTTCAAGATGCTCTTTGTCGATTCGGTGGCCCAGTTTCAAGCCCATGGCGAATTCAAGGACCTCAAGGCGGGCTTGGGAGGCATCATCATCGGCGAGGACGAGGTCGATGGCTTGAACCCCGAGAAGATTGTGACCTACGAGAGCGTGGTCACCCTCGGCAAGAGTGCTTGGCGAGAGGAAGCCGGGGCGCTCAAGGCTTTGAAATCCGCCATCGTCCCCCAGACCTTGTATGCCATCCTCGTGGAGCCCAGCGGCAAGACGACCCCCCTCAACATGGAAAAGTGGATGGCTGCTGTGGATCAAGCCGAGAAGCAGCTCATGGCCTGCCATTCCAAGTCTTTGCTCACCTCCATGACGCCCGACCGCCTCTTGTGGCGCGCCTACAGTTTTGCCGCCGTGCGCAAGGGCATCCTTTGGTGGATCCGCGAAGGCAGCGATTACAAGTCGGCGGGATTTGCCGAGATGCGTCCGCAGACCATCCTCATGGACGCGGCCGGCGTGCGCAGCCTGTATGACTTGATCCCAGAGCTCATCGACACCCCCGAAAAGGGGCGTCGCGCCGTGCAAGCCGCCATGGAGGTCGTGCGCAAGCGCGATCTCGCCAAGTCTGAGGGCAAAAAAGACAAATTCATGAACCGCCTCAGGTACCGCATGAGCAATCGCCGCGTCTATGGACGCATCAAGACCAAGCTCGGTGGGGAATTGGCGGAAATCGTCTGCGACCACGGCCTCGTCGACAGCGATGCCCGCCTCCTACTCGAGGAGTGCGGCTTCAAAATCACACAATAGCCCTTTGGGGAATGGAAAATTGAAAATGGAGAATGGAAAATGAGCAATGATCCGTGAGCGGCGTTGTTCATTTTCCATTCTCAATTATCCATTCTCAATTATCCATTATCCATTATCCATTGCTCAGTCTGGAAGCAAAAAGGGGTAGCGGTAATCGGTCGCCGGGACAAAAGTCTCCTTGATCGTGCGGGGCGATACCCAGCGCAACAGGTTCAGGTAGCTACCCGCCTTGTCATTGGTGCCCGACGCACGGCCCCCGCCAAAGGGCTGCTGGCCCACGACCGCGCCAGTAGGCTTGTCGTTGATGTAAAAGTTGCCGGCAGCATTGGCCAGCAAACGGCTCGCTTGCTCGACCACATAGCGGTCGCGTGCAAATAGCGCTCCGGTCAATGCATAAGGTGTGCTTTTGTCCAAGATGCCGATCATCTCCTCCCACTGCGCATCCTCGTATTCAAACACCGTGAGCACCGGCCCAAAAATCTCCTCGCACATCGTGAGAAACAACGGATTGCTCGTCTTGATGACCGTGGGCTCGATGAAGTAGCCCTTGCTTTTGTCGTAACCTCCGCCAGCGATCACCTCGGCATCCGTGCTGGCCTTGGCCCGATCGATGTAGCTGGCGATCTTGTCAAACGCACGCTCGTCGATCACGGCATTGATGAAATTGGTGAAGTCTCGGGGGTCGCCCATCTTGAAGCTCTTGAGGTCGGCGACCACCTGGGCCATCACCTCTGCATACATCGACCGTGGGATATAGGCGCGTGAGGCCGCCGAGCATTTTTGGCCCTGAAACTCAAACGCCCCGCGGCTGATCGCCGCCGCCACCGCCTTGGGATCGGCAGAGCCATGCGCGAAGATAAAGTCCTTGCCGCCCGTCTCTCCAACCACACGGGGATAGGATTTGTAGCGGTGGATGTTGTTGCCGATCTCCTTCCAGATATGCTGAAACACGCCCGTGCTACCCGTGAAGTGCAACCCGGCAAATTCTGGATGGGCAAAAATGATGTTGCCTGCCATCGGGCCATCCACATAGATCAGGTTGATGACGCCATCGGGCAGGCCCGCCTCGCGGTAGATCTCCATGATCACCTGCGCCGAGTAGATCTGGGAATCGGCCGGTTTCCACACCACGGTATTGCCCATCATGGCCGGGGCTCCGCATAGGTTGGCGGCGATGGACGTGAAATTGAAGGGGGTCAATGCAAAAATGAAGCCTTCGAGCGGGCGGTATTCGAGGCGGTTCCATACACCGGGCAGTGACTCGGGCTGGTCTTTGTAGATCTGGGTCATGTAGGCGACGTTGAAGCGCCAGAAGTCGGCGAGCTCACATACTGCGTCGATCTCGGCCTGGAATGCATTCTTGCTCTGGGCGAGCATGGTGGCGGCGTTCATGCGGGCGCGGTAGGGTCCCGTGAGCAGGTCGGCGGCCTTGAGGAATATCGCAGCGCGTTGTTCCCAGGGCATGGCTGCCCATTGCGCGCGGGCGGCGAGGGCGGCTGCGATCGCGGCATGTACATGGGAGGCGTCGCCGCGTGCATATTGGCCGAGCACACGCGCGTGGGCGTGGGGCGGGTGCATGTCTACGCGGTCGCTCGTGTGCACCAGCTCGCTGCCGATGTACATCGGGATGTCCACCTGCGTCGCCGACAGCTCGTCGAGCTTGGCTTGCAAGGCTTTGCGTTCGGCACTGCCCGGAGCATAGCTCAGCACGGGCTCATTCTTGGGAACGGGGACATGAAAAAATGCGTTGCTCATAGCGAATTCTTTTCCTTGAGATTCGCTGCGAATTTACGGATTGAATGGCTACAAAGGGAATGCTACACATTATATAAATGTGACTGCCTTTCGCCCCTTTCAAACCATGAGTGACTCTGCTAACCGGCGCCTGTCCCCCCGCTCGTTGAGCGGGACGCGGCGATCAGAGATCGCGGTGCTCTCTGCGGAGATGGGTGTGTGCCCACTTGGGAATCCTGGACCTAAAGCCTAGCCACCAGTGAATCAACGGCCTCTTGGCAGTTTTTCAAGTAATCTGCCCTGATTTGCGTCTCACCATCACGGATCACATGCATCCCAGAACTCATTCGGCTGAATGGCTTGCCGAGTGCAAATGCAACTGCTCCTGTGGTATGGAAATCACGAACTTCGGAGATGCCTTGGGAGAGGTTGGTAAATGTGAACATGAACGGATGCTGGCTCATGACGCCCCGAATGTCGTCATCAATGGAAGCCAGCACATTTTGGTAGGCCGTTGAAGGGCCCATGTATTGGGTCAGACGATTTTTCACGATCAAGTGCACCTGTGGCAATGGCCTTGCGGCATTTTGCAGCTTGCGGGAGAAACTATACTGGTCATAAATGGCTGAGGGCAATTGAACCCCATGCACGAGTGTGAACGCATTGCGAACTGCCCTTCTCGAAGAATCGTCTGCCATCACGGGCATCACCAACCGTTGGGCGGTACTCAAAGCGATCTGGGTGTACATCGAGAAGCTCGGATTCGTATCAATGAAAATCGTTTGGTACCGATTCTCGGTCGCGTCAATGAAATCCTTGAGCCAATCAATGATCTTCAGCCAGGTGTCAATTCCGGGAATTTGGGTATTGGACAATGAAGAAATTGCATTGGTTTGCAACTCTACGATGCGGTCCCCTGCTAGCAAATCTACATTCTGGGCGACATGCGGATTGATTTTCCATGGCTGGCAAATATAGTGGTCGACATCGATGGCTGGTGTATTGTAAGGCGTTGGCAATCGGTCTTGGAAATAGCCCCCGATCGACACCCTTCCATTTGTATCATACAAGTTATTGAGGTTGTCACTTCCATTTCCCTCCAAGCCACCCAACAAAAGTTCTGAAAGGTTGGCTTGAGGGCAGAGGTCTATCGCGAGAATCCGTTGATTGCTTCGCAACTCAGCATATCTACAGATCGTTTGAAAGATCAAACTTGTTTTCCCTGTCCCCCCCTTGTTGTTCCAGAATGCGTAGACCATGATTTCCTATTTTTTGTAAAGTTACTGCTGCGTTGGCGACTGGTGCAAATACTTATGTATTGCTGGATTCCGTCGCTTATACAATGATGAGGCGCCTGTTCACAGCAAATGAAGCCCATGGGGAAGGATGAATAGATTCACATTTGACAACAAGCTCCGCCCCTCCCACAATCAGACTTTTGCTTACCTTTACCCACAAAATCGACAGTGACGATGCAGAAATCAAGGTTTGCGATCATAGGGTTTGGATACATCGGGCGGCGCCATGCCGAGATCATCAAGGGGCACCCCGACTGCGAACTTGTCGCTGTCTGCGACATCTTGCAGGAAAAGGAGACGTTTGCCGCCGGCTATGGCGTGCCGTTTTTCCTGGACGCCGCGACCATGCTGGCCGAGGGCCCACAGGCCGACGTGGTCTGCATCTGCACCCCCAACGGCCTCCATGCCCAGCATGCCCTCATGGCCCTGAACCACAAGAAGCACGTCGTGATCGAGAAGCCAATGGGCATGACCAAGGCAGCCTGCGAGGAGGTGCTCTTCAAGTCCCTACAGATGTCGCGACTCGTGTTTTGCGTGATGCAAAACCGCTACAGCCCCACCTCGGAATGGCTGAAGACCGTCGTGAACCAAGGCATCCTCGGCAAGATCGAGATGGTGCAAGTCAATTGCTATTGGAACCGTGACGACCGCTACTATGGCAAGTCTCCCTGGAAAGGACGACTCGACCTCGACGGTGGGCCGCTCTTCACCCAGTTCAGCCACTTCATGGACATCATGTACTGGCTGTTTGGGGACATCACCGACATCGCCGCGCAATTCTCCAATTTCAACCACCGCCACAATACCGAGTTTGAAGATTCTGGCTTGGTGACCTTCAGGCTGATCCAGGGCGGAATGGGCTGCATCAACTACTCCACAGCCGTCTGGGACAAGAATTTCGAGAGCAGCATCACCATCGTCGCCGAGAAAGGGACCATCAAGGTCGGCGGTCAATACATGGAGCTCGTGGAGTATTGCCACGTGCAAGACTATGAGATGCCGGTGCTGCCCCCAGCCAATCCGCCCAACGATTACGGTCCCTACAAAGGCAGCGCCGCCAACCACCACTACATCTTTGAAAACGTGGTGGCCACACTGGCTGGCGCAGGCACCATCACCACCAATGCCCTGGAGGGCCTCAAGGTCGTCGAGATCATCGAGCGCATCTACCAGCAGCGCAATCTGGCGGCGTTGAAGGGGTAAGTGGAAGCTGCAACGGGCTTGAAAGGCTGGTCTTGAGTGATTTCGGTGAATATTCGACGAGTTCAGCGCCTGTTCGTCGGCCCTCCACAAACTAAAGCTGGGGTCCGACGAATAGCGTAATTCTGGTGTCTGCCGAATTGGATGCAAGATCCGTTTTATCCGATTGCATTTTCCCCTCAATCTTCCAACCTTTGCCGCACTGAATTACATGCACATGGCCACGGAAGAAAAAATATTGATCATTGGCGCTGGTGGACAGATCGGCACAGAACTCACAGAGTTTCTGCGTGCGCGCTATACAGGTGCTGCTGTGATCGCGACCGACGTCAAGGAAAACGAGGGCCTCTCCAAAGACGGCCCTTTCTTTTTGCTCGACGTCATGGACAAGGACGCGATCTACGGCCTGGTAGAGCGGGAAAAGGTCACGCAGATCTACCTGCTCGCCGCCCTGCTCTCTGCCACGGGCGAAAAAAATCCTGAATGGGCCTGGAAGCTGAACATGGATGGCCTGCTGCATGTGCTCAACGCCGCGCGCGACCTCAAGGTGAGCAAGGTCTTCTGGCCGAGCTCCATTGCCGTCTTTGGCCCGGGCACCCCGTCGGTCGATACGCCACAGGACACCATCATGGATCCCAACACGGTCTACGGCATCTCCAAACTGGCCGGTGAGCGCTGGTGCGAGTACTACCATCACCGCTACGGCGTCGACGTGCGCAGCCTACGCTACCCCGGACTCATCGGCTACAAGTCTGCTCCCGGCGGCGGCACCACGGACTATGCCGTCGACATCTTCCACCAAGCCCTCCAAAAAGGCCAATACACCTGCTTCCTTGCGGAAGACACCGCCCTGCCGATGATGTACATGTCAGACGCGATCCGTGCCACGATCGACCTCATGGACGCTCCTGCCGAAAAAGTGAAAGTAAGATCGAGCTATAACCTCGCGGGGATCAGCTTTACCCCCGCACAGATTGCCCAAGCGATCCAAAAACACCTTCCGAATTTCAAGATCGACTATGCGCCAGACTTCAGGCAGGCCATCGCCGACAGCTGGCCCGGGAGCATCGACGACAGCCGTGCACGCAGTGATTGGGGCTGGAAGATGGCCTATGACCTCCAGTCGATGACCGCCGACATGATCCATCAAATCGGGCTACAGCTCGCGAAGTGATCTCGTGGTGCGGCGACCTTGTGTGCCGCGAGCGATCTTGCCCACACGGGTTCGACCTTGGCCCTGACACAGGGTATCCATACATTTTCTCGTTTTTGAGCAGATCAGGTTGCCTCCATCTCCAGGGAAATCCCATGAAGTAAAAAGAAATCCAAATCCCCATTATCCGGGGGATTCGGGTTCCATGAAGGCTTCGATGAGTTCGATGAAGAGGAGTGCGACTTGGATGCTGCCGGCATTCGCATCAAGATTTTCCATCAGGACGTCGAGGATCAGCTCCGCGTGCTCCTTGAGGGACTTCAGTTTTTCGTTTTGCGGGTGTTTTTCTGGTGGATACATCTTCCCGCTCGCCCCGGGGATGTTGGCCGGTGGCTGAGCGGGGCAGGTCTTGGGTGCTTTTTGGGGGTGAGCGGAAAATTTTTGGGCATCGTCCGGCGCACGTCCAGAATCGACCGATGCCGGACGGGTGGCGGACCTCATGCCCAAAAAATTTCTGTTTGCCCCCAAAAAGCGCCCCAAATTCGCCTCGATCAGCTATCGGCCAACATCTCTGGGGCGAAATCGGATATGCGTCCACCAGAAAAATGCTTGCGAAACGAAAAATGAACCATCATGCTGAGACAGTTAGGCGCGTTGGTTTCGTTGATTTCAGTGCCCTACGACCCACAACCATTCCGCGTGAATATGAACCCCAAGCTTCCGTGTATTTCTTGCAATTGCCCTGCCTGCATCTCCAATGCTGCATGTTGGCGAATGGAATTATTGCTATCTTCGACTCAAGTGCAGGCAACAAAGCCACTGAATCAAAAAATAGTGCAGCAGCTCCCGACGCATAGGCAGACCGCCATCCGGCAAGTTCAGATTTGGCTGGGCTTCTTGGGATTTGCATTGCGCAAATTTTGGTGGGCCGTCCTTGTATTTACCATCATCGGGGTCATTTTGGGCTACCTGTCCTCGCTCTCCACCACCAACAGCTACGAGGTGCGTGCTGCCTTCTTGATCCCTGCAGATGAGGCCCCCACAGAGTACGAGCGGCTGCTGTCACGCAGATTGGTGATCGAAGCCACACAAAAATTTGGGGTTTTCAGGTGGATCGACAGGGGTGACCGAGGTCGCTATGAAATGTACAATGAGTCCCCATTTGAGATCCAAGTCGTCAGCATCGCTCCCGAGCTTCAAAATCGCGTGCATCCAATGCGGTTGTTGCCGGGAAATATGTTTGAGATCACCCTGAAAACAGCCAAGGGAAGCAACAGCTACCAAGGCAAATTGGGGGAGGAGGTCCAAGCCGGACCGCTGCGCCTGCGCGTATCGGCCACCTGCAAACTCGAGGATTGGCACATCGCCTCCCAATATTTCGTGCAATTCAACAGCGGGGACAAAGTCGTCTCGCGTTTCCTCTCCCACCTGCAAGTCACGCACGAGGCCAATCGCCCCAACCGCATCGGCCTGCACTATACCGACACGCATCCAGATCTGGCATTTGACATGCTCGACGCGTTCACAAAAGCCTATATGAACGCCTACCATCGCCAACGCCTCGAGTATGCAACGGAGCGGTTGCGCGCCGTGGAAACCGAACTCAAGGT
>JANMIM010000477.1:0-3667 GCA_031375795.1 Bacteroidota bacterium | reverse complement strand
CGAAGTCCAAAATGCCAAGAACGCCGGTTGATCCTAGGCGATGTTTTGTGCGACCTTACTTTGTGACTGGCACAAGTTTGGATTTACCAACAATAGTTCACCCATAATTCTAGGTCAAGATTATGAAAAACAGGTTTGATGAATTGAAAAACATGGTGATGTCATTGGAAGATGACTTCAACAAGTTCTACGAAAAAGGCAACAAGGCTGCAGGTACGCGCGTGCGCAAAGGCATGCAGGACCTGAAGGACCTCGCACAAAGCATCCGTGTAGAGGTTCAGTCCGCAAAGAACGAAGGTTGATCCCTTTGGGCTTTGACGAAATGAATAAGGTCTCCAAGTGAGACCTTATTTGTTTCATGCCTGTTTGGTGCAGGCGACGATCAGAAGGCGTACCCGATGCCGATGCCGGCCCGAGGCTCGATGCCATCAAACCTGAGGCCTGGCCTGCCGATCTCTTGCTCGGTACCCGTGCAGTTGGTGCAGAGAAACTCCCGCTTGGTAAACGAGGAGCTGTACTGGGGACCGATGTACATGTCGAGGCTCACGCGCTTCTTGAACAGGAATTGGTATCCCACCAGGAATCCCAAGCCAACGACTTGCCTGCGCAATTGTGCCGTGCCCTCTACGATCGTCGTGTTGGTAGGGGAGACACCTTGCGTGTGGTAGCGCTCCTTCACATAGATGTACCGGCAGTACGTCCCCACAAACAGGCCCTTGGGTACCGCGACGCGGTGAAAGGCAATGTAATACCGCAGCTCGGGCGTGATGCCAGCAAAAAAATACTTGATTCCCACCCGCTGCTGAGGCGCATTCACGTTGAGCCTCGGGGCACCTACATGTAGCCCCAATTGCCCCGTGAACCTGGTATTGAGCTTGTGCTCGGCCTTGAGATTGACCACGCCGATCATGAGACTCAGCGGATTGATCTTCAATACGTTCCTGGGGCCGTCTGTTTGGGCACGCAGCGCCGTGGTCGGCAGCATCGCCGCCCACAAGAGCAGGCAACAGATGACCAGACATTTTTGCGTACTTCTCAAAACCATGCAGCGAAATTAAGACCAAATTCGCACACCCTGAAATCGAACGCAATGATCATTGCAGCGCTGGACATCCAATTGTTCCCAGAAACCGCTTTTTTCGTTATTTTTGGAGGAGAATAAGAATTGGATGATCGACCCAAAATTCCTGAAAAATGCGGCAGCGCTCATGCTGTCCACGGCGCTCGTGCTCGCGGCCTGCAAGACGCGCAACCTTGCCACGAGCGAGACAGGCGTTCTCTCCACCAATTCCTTTGTCGGGCCTTGGCTGGCCTCCACCGTGGACATCACCATCGTTTCCAAAAACGGATCCGGGTCCGACGACGCCCTGCATTTTGACAGCAAGGAGCTCGCCGCAGGTCAGGGGCGCAAGCCCACACTTACCTTGTTTGCGGGCGATGGCAGTTACCGCGAGGAGAACTACAATCTCCATGATTCACTCATCAGCAGCAAAAAGGGATTCTGGCATTTTTATTCAGACACGCTTTACATGCGGCTGGAGGTCGACGGCAGTCCCAAGATCGCCTTCAAGACCGAGTTGGCGGGCAAGGGGCTCAAGCTGCTGAGCAAGGTGGACTGGGACGGCGATGGCGCGCGGGACGATGCCATGGCAGTTGCGCTCAAGCGACCTTGATGGCCGGGGCCGACGCTGCGCCAATGGTGGGAGATTCGTCACCCGAGTCACCGCATTTGCAGCTTATCCCTTGAACATCGCATCCAAAATCAACTTGGCGATGTCGGCAGTATTGCCGCTGGCATCCTGGAACGCTAGCCAATTGGGACGTGCCTGAAGGCTCGTCACGCTGGCCGCAAGATTGGGGTCGGCGGAAACGTCTCTCGCCTTGCATTCGATGGCAAACATCTTGGCGCCGATGTGATTGTAAATGCTTTGCGCCCACGCCGCGTAGCGCGGATGTAGGCGATCGGCAACCTCGTGGGCACCACCAAGTCCTGCCGATGCATTCTTGAGCTGTACCCACTGCCCTGCAGGCACGATCTCACTCAAGTAGACCGACTGCTCCCGGAGGAGTTGCCGTGTGTCGGCGTCGATTTGCACATGATCGGGCTCGCTTGTCTCAGCATTGTGGGCATCGATCATTTCCTCCAAGGTGAGGCTTCCGTTTCCTTGCAGCTTGAGCGGGCTTCGCAAGATGGCCGAGACGAGCCTGCCGTCGACGACCAGCAGTTGCAGGTCGTCCCCCTCGGCAGGTTCCTCGATGCACCAGGTTGCGTAGTCGGCCGCGTGGCGATCCAGATGGATTTCCAGGTCCTCGACCGAATTCAGGAGGTTGGCGATGCCCGTCCCATCGTTGGCGAAGGCTGGCCGGCAGGCGTAGGCTTTTCCTTCGGTCCAGAAGGTGCCCATCATCGACAGCAAGCTGGCCTTGTCGGTGGTCGTGTCGCTGAGCTTCACGACCGTGTATATAGGCGTGGGGATCTCCAGGTGGCGCAGTCCATTCCGGGAGACAGGCAGGTCGTTGCACAGTGCCATTGCAAGCATCGTCGTGGATCCGAGGGCATTGCCTTCAAACACGACTTCTTGCTTGCCAGTTGATCTGTACCGCACAGCATCTTGGCCCCAATCTGCTGAGAGGTCTTCGGTCTGGATGCCGGATCGGGTTGCGGCGGCGATGAGTTTTTCTTGGTGAGGAGACATGGGAGGGGGGGGTTCAGAGTTCAGAGTTCAGAGTTCAGAGTTCAGAGTTCAGAGTTCAGAGTTCAGAGTTGGGAAGTTGTAGGTAGTATGTGACGGCTTGAGCGTTTTGTGGGCTTTGCGATTCTTTGCGTGCTTTGCGGTTTCATTTTTCAGTTGATCGGGTTGGGGGGTGAGGGATGAAGGATCTTCTTGGGAGGGTTTTTGGATTCAGTTTTCTACGATTTCTCGGTTGGGGGACTGATGGACCTGGATCACTTGCAGGGCGATGATCGAGAGGATGCAGTAGGCGGTGAAGTAGTAGAATCCGCTGTGCAGCTCTGCTTCGATGTTTTCGTTGGTCTTGATGGAGAGGAACGCGATGAAGATGCCTACCACAAAGACGTCTGCCATCGACCACTTGGAAATGAAGCCTACAAACTTGTACATGCGTGTCGTGGCCACCCTCGAGGGACTCATGGCGATGAAACCCATGATGAGCAATTTGGCAAAGGGCACGAGTACGCTGAACAAGAGGATGAGAAACGCCACGAAGCTGTTTCCGTTTTCACTCAGGTGCCCGATCGTGCCGAGGATGCTGCGGGTCTCCTTCAAGACTTCTTGCCGGCCCAGCAGCGGGATGCTGAACGAAGCCCGCAGGGTCAGCAGGTCACTCATCAGCCCGGGTATCAGCAGGCCGACCGACAACAGGAGCAAAGCGACCCCTACGACATTTCTTTTGCTCATAGACTTCATGGCGTCCAATTTCGGGATTTGGGACCGGATTGCAAAAATTCATTGCCCACACAGCTCGGAAACCAGCATTAAGCAATCCAGTTTCCCGATCCTGTTTGCCGTAAAGAAAATCGAGGCGACCACCTTTCGGCGATCACCCCGTCCTCGTATTAAATTCTTGAAAGTCCGAATCTTGATTAAGGGATGCTCTTGGCAATCACCTTGCCATTGCGCACCAGTTTGAACTCCACGCGGCGGTT
>JANMIM010000451.1:0-2392 GCA_031375795.1 Bacteroidota bacterium | reverse complement strand
GACAGGGATTTTGATGCATCGATCCTGACCCGCGATTACTCCTTTACACCGTCGCGCTAAACACCGCTTCCCCCAAAACCTTGCGTGCAAGACGCGCATCAAAGGCCATGCACACATTGCGCACAAAGGGTTTGCCCTGCTCCGTGATATGCAGGTGACAGCCTTCTATCTCGACCAAGCCATCGTCGATCATCGGCTGCAGGCGCATGAGCGCGTCTGCGATGCCATATTGCCGGCCCGAGGTTTCGCACCAGCTTGTCCTGTGGCGACACATGAGGTTGAGGATGTGCTGCCGCAATACCAAATCCTCTGTGGTATGCACGTGCCCCTTGAATATCGGTAGCTGCCCCGCATTCACCGCAGACAGGTAATCCTCGACCTTTTTGTGATTTTGCAGGAATCCCGTCCAGGCATCGCCGATCGCGCTCACGCCCAGGCCGATGCTCATGCGCGTGTGGGCAGGCGTGTAGCCCATGAAATTGCGGTGCATCGTGCCCGCGGCATAGGCTTGCCACAGGCTGTCGGTCGGCAGGCTGAAATGGTCCATGCCGACTTCCAAATAACCCTCGGCTTCGAGCATTTCCCTGCCCAATTCGTACAGGGCGCGCTTTTCCTCGCCTGTCGGCAAGTCCATTTCCGTGAATTGGCGCTGCCCGGGTTTGATCCAAGGCACGTGGGCATAGCTGTACAATGCAATGCGGTCGGGCCGCAAGATGGCCACTTTGGCGATCGTGTCGCGCACACTCGACAGCTTCTGCAAGGGCAGGCCATAGATCAGGTCGTAGTTGATGGATGTGTAGCCGATGGCCCTAGCGGCCTCCGTGATGCTTTGCACCTGCTCGAAACTTTGCCTCCGGTTGACCACGGCCTGCACCTGTGGGTCAAAATCCTGGATGCCAAAGCTCACGCGCCTGAAGCCGAGGTCATACAGGGTCTGCAAATGGGCTGGCGTCGTGTTGTTGGGGTGGCCTTCGAGGCTGAATTCGGGGTGATCGACGAGGTCGGTGCCCTCCAGAAGTCCGGCTACCAAGGCATTTAGATTGCTCGGACTGAAAAAGGTGGGCGTGCCACCACCGAGGTGCAATTCCTGAATGCGCGGGCGGTCGCCGAGCGCCTGCCGGTAAATCTGCCATTCCCGCAAGAGGGCCGCAATATAGGGTGACTCCACCGCATGGTTCACGGTGATGCGCGTATTGCAACCGCAATATGTACACAGGCTTTCGCAGTAGGGGAGGTGCACGTACAGGCTGATGCCCTGCGTGGCATTGCTGATCTGGAAGGATTCCCTCACCAACTCCAGCCATTTGGCTTCTGTCGGCGCTGTTTCATCCCAGTAGGGCACGGTCGGGTAGCTCGTGTAGCGGGGACCTTGGGTATTGTATTTGGCGACGAGGGAACGCTCCATTTTTCTAGCTTTGATACCCGCAAATGTATGCGCAATGCCCCGCTGTGAGACTGACCAAAATCATCAAGCTCGGGCTGATGGGCTGATCTTGGTCATTTTCTGGGCAACATTGTAGGCGTCGATGGAGGCCGCAGACTTGCGATTTCCATGACTGGACGCGCCGCTAGATCGGATTCTTGAGCAGCCATTTGGTCCAGGCGAATTGCAACATCGTGCGGGCCCTGGGCAGATCGCTGAACATCTCGGCGCCAAATTGAATGCGCTCCTTTTTCCCTTGTGCATTGGTGATGAAAAACTTGGTCTCGTGACTGTTCATCATGTATCTGCGGAAATGCTTCCACATGTGTTTTCTCACCTGCGCCTTGGTCTTGCCCAATCTCGTCGCCTCAGTTTCCATCAAGGTGCTTGGGTAGAGCAGGTAGAAAATATGGGTACCTGATTTTGTCACCGTGGCGTCCTTGCCAGCCTCCTTGCCAAATACCCGCGCCGAGAAATTGTTGATCGTATGGCCTGCGCTCAAGTGGCCAAACACCGTGGCATCCTTGCCGATCTCGGCGGCCAGGAATGCTGCAAAGCTGGAGCTGCCGTCTTGCTCGTCGGCTTTGTCGATGTCCCAGACTTCGCCCTTGCCAGCCTCGGTGCCGTTGGCCTCCTTGCCGGCATTGCAAGCAAAGAGGGGGACGTGCACGTCATTTTTGAGGGCGCCGACGATGGACTTCACAAACTTGCGAGCGGGCTCCACGTGTTGTGGCTTGTCGATGCGCAGGTTGTAGGTCGCGCTACCGCCGAGGTTCAATCCCCAAGACATGCCGTGGCAAAGCAGCGACAGCACCTTGATCTTGGTGCAGGCAGGCGCTTGCGCCGCCTCGGCCCCCGTCGATTTTACAAATTCCTTTTTGAGTGCCTCGTGAATGCCGTTGATGATGGCCGTCACTTCGCCCAACGACTTCACAGGATGCGCAATGCCTCTGCCGAGCTTGCCATTCG
>JANMIM010000445.1:0-6258 GCA_031375795.1 Bacteroidota bacterium | reverse complement strand
CCCACGACCGGATAGCCCAAGTGCCACTGCTGGAAGCGGTGGTGCGTGTAACCCAGCGCGTCTTGATCCATTCTCACAAACCGCAACGCATCGTCGGCGCCCGCACCGAATCGGTTGGCGACCAAGACAGGCAGTTGAGCTGCCGCAGGCCGGCTACCTGCGTCGAACTGAAAATACTGCGATGCCTCAGCCTGATGCAGCGCATCTGCGCGATGTTGTGTAGGCCGCACGGTTTGCTGGGCATGGCCCAACATTGACGTGCCGAGCCCAAGCAGGCCCACCGCTATCCAATGACGTGTGTTCATTTTTTTTCTTGCAACCTTTTTCTCATACCCGAGAGCCACTACAGCAACCCTATGCTGCGAATTTCCACATAATTCCGCAAGGGAAAAAGTCTCAGAAAAGACATAATCACTGGCCCTGGCGGCGACCTGCGATAAGTTTTCAGACGAATGCACGGCTATGCGAATTCATTTGCTAATTTTGGGCAATGGTCAACCTCAAGAAATACTGCATCGTGGGGGCCTTGCTGGTCGGCGGGCTCATGGGTTCACACGCGCTGTCGATCGCACAGGGTCCGCCTGTGTCCTTGGAAACCTGCAATGTCTCTGGAATTCAAAATTTCAAGGAATTGCCGGTGCCTGGGAAATTTGTGCCGGGGGAAAATGAGGCGCTCCGCAACTGCCCCAACCTGGGCAACTGCATCGTCGAAATCGCGCAAGCCAAAGCTGGGAAAGCAACCGGACTCGTGATGCATCTGCAAATCGAGGCTGGCGTCTTGGTGCGATCTTCCTGCAAGGCGACCGGCGACAAGAGCTTTCAGAAATTGTACAAACAGGTAAATGGGCAAGCTGGACGGGCTACGAAAATGGTGGTCTCCAAAGGGAAAAAGTCCTATTCATGGGAAATGAGTACCAAGTTGCCCTGTAAGATCGCCATGATCTATGACCCTGCATCGCAAGTCGGCGAGGTGATCTTGGAACAATTCGGCAGAAAATAATCCCGCCATTCCCTTGTTTTTTTGGAGACGCTTGATTGAAATCTTAATCGAAGTGGGACCATGCCGTTCCCTTTTGCCCATTCTCGACGCATCGACGCCGGATTGATTGAAAAGAATCCCGCAGATCGCGCCTTTCCGATACACAATATTCGTTTACAAAATATTGATTGCCAACAGCTTGAAAGCAGTACAAGAATACATGATTTGTTGAATTCGTTGATTTTTTCGATTTTCGGGTAAATCAATACTTGAATTTTTATGAAAAATTTCCTTCCAATTTTGGCTTTTGCTGCTCTTGGCTTGTGTGCTGGTAACACGCAAGCGAGGCCTGTCTCGACAGCGAATAACTGCGAGACGGTGCTCACAACGATTCACCCGCGAAACGTGAATCGCCTGCTGAAGATTGCCGCCGATGAGTGGAACATGACGGTCGGTGCCGCGCGCCAGGCATACAATGCGGGCGCGATCACGCTCATGGAATATCCAGCTGGCGGCAACAATACCTACATGATCTTGTTTGACGGATTCTGCATTTTGGCCGCGCTAGAGGACAAATTCTAGGAGCTTGGCCAGCTTGCGCTCCCAGGGTTGCCCAGGTGCGACAAGAAGAGAGGTTTTGCGGTCGGCAGGTACGGTGTGCCTGCCGACCTTTTGTTTGCCCCAGCTTTCATCCTCATCGCCCAAATCTTCCGAGGCCCCTAACCCACTATGAAATAATTGATTACAAGCGATTTTTTCATCCAAAGCCCTCGCCAACGACACAACAAATCAGACTTTGTGGTTTGCCAAACTTCGTGCCGAGATCGAATTTTGATGCATTGAAGATCGGATAGGATGCCGATCGATCTGGCACCGTCAGAGCAACCAAGATAAGATTTGAAGGAGATTTGAGGCACAGAGGTTCTGTGCCTTTTTTTTGACCACGCGACTTCAGGGCTAGACCACGAAACTATTGAGGCTCATCGCATTCAGTTTGTCTCGCCGCACGGCTGCCATCGACCGCCGCTGCACGCGCGATTGGAGCCAATCGCAAAAGTCGAGCAATTTGGATCCATTGTCGGGCATGGTGTCCTCAATCAGCAGCAAGCGCTGCCCCCAGTTTTCGGTCACGATCTCTGGATGCGGACCATCTGCCGCAAGCGCCAGTGCCTTCATGCAGCGCAGCAGCTGCCGTTCATATTCATGCAATTGGGCATGCTTGTCCAGAAACCGCTTGGTGCTTACGAGTTCGGACTCCACGAGCATGTAATTCCCCAGTTCATAGTGAATCATGAGATTGAGGATCCGGGCATTGCTCTGGATGTCGATACGCACATCGCTCTTGGGCTCCTGCAGCAATTTGTTGATCCATAGCAAGGCCGCCTTGGGCTTGCCGGTCATGAATTGTGCATAGGCCATGAGGTAGCGTAGCCACATTTCATGCGCCTTGGGCACCTTGCCTTCCATCGCCAGCAATTCCGACTCGATCTCCGCCTCCAGCACCACTGCCCGCTCTGGTTCGCCGACGTGAATCGCCGATGCCAGTAGGAGCACGAAGTAAAATTGGAAAAAATCGATCCTTGACTTGGGATACTGCTCGCGAAATTGCCTGAATTCCTCCATTTTGGCAAAGGCTTCCTGCATGCGGCCCAGCCGCAGCAGATAGGTGCAGACGTTGCCGAGCTCAGAGAAATAGTCCCTGAGAAATTCCTCCTTGAGCAATGGCAGGCTATCGTAGAGTGCTAGCAATTGATTGGAGAATGTGATGGCGGCTTCCAACTGCCCACCATAGCTCGCAAACTTGCGATGGAGCGAGAGGTACTCGATGCGGGCCCGGGCCGACAGCACGAGGCTGCTGTCGACGACGAGCGGATCTTGCTGCAGGATCTCCAGGGCAGCCAAGTCCACGTTGCTGCTCGCGACCTGTCGTGTCTGCATCAACAAAAAAACCTTGTGACTCAGGGCCTTGTAGGCATCCAGATTGGCCATGCGCGCCATGATCTCGGCGCGCTCGAGCTCGATTTCCTGAATGCGCTCGGCGATGTTTTTTTCGACTTGTGTTCGCAAAAGCATCTCCAGTCGCAGCCCCAGCAGTGCATAGTGCATGGGAAAGGCCTCGATCTCGGCCGCATCCTGGACCGCCTTGCGCAGCAATTTCGTAGCCTGCGGATAGAGGTCTTTTTCCACCAGCACCTTCACCTGCTCAGCCACGTTGTGAAGATCCGAACTCGGGTTGGTGCGGTAATAAACCAGGCTCTTGAGGATCAATTTGAACAAATAATGCTTGCCGACAGCGAGCTGACCGCCGTAGAGGTCCTTCATCATCCGCACGACTTTCCCCTCATTGTAGGCGTCTTGCTTGTCGATGACGTCAAACAATTCGACATACTTCTTGTCCTTCTCACTCGCAAGCAGACCTGCGAGGAGCTTAAAATTCCGTTTCTCACCCTTGCTCAGCGACCGCACAAGCCGGAACAAGTCCTCCGAAGGAGCTCTCTTCATATTACCACCATTTTGGAAGCGAAAGGGAGGACCGTCGGCTTTGCCAGAACTGACAATCCCTCACCATTCTCGAAACAAGTTACGACTTTTTTCGGAGTCAATGTCAATCATTGGGATACTTTTTCATCAAAATTGCAATTTTGTATCCAAATTGACCGCAATGCCTACCCAGATGATCACATATTGTGGCAGTGGCAGCCCCAGGCACTCAACAATCACCGATTCTTACGCCAAATCGGAAAAGCCGCATTGGCATTGCTTGCGTCTGAGAGGCTGAATGAAGCCCTGCTCAGGAAAATCGAAGGCAAGAACCGCCAAACGCAACCCAATTTGCCACGAAAAAGAAAACCCCAGTGCCGAGCGGCCTAGGGTTTTCTTGCCTTTTGAGAAAATTGGTGGTTGTTGGACTCTTGGAGTACACACAAAGGTTGGGGTTACCAGTTTCTTGGCAAAATTGATTTTGATTGTTTTTTAGCTTCCCAATAGGTCGATCGCAACATTCAGCTGTTCCAAATGTGCCATTCCAGCCTCCAAATGCATATTTTTGGCAATAGGCTTCTTAGTAACTAAGAATTAGGAGCCAACAGACCTAGTAAGAATTCCTCCATTTTTAGAACGAATTCGCATCCATCATTGCCCCAAAGCCCCAAAATCAGGCCCAATGGGTGGCACGCAGATTGCCCTTGCGAGTAAGCTATTGACTCTAAAATGCAAAAAAAGCTTGCGAATGGCGAAATTTTCATTATTATTGAATATCTTTGGCTCGGTCAGCAGGTGTTTTTCGGTTTGTGGCCGGTGGTTGTTTTGATTTGTTTGATGGTAATTCAGTGTTCGGCGCAGTCGTGGTTGCATTGTCGGCATGAAATGATGAAGGTAGGATTGGTCATCACATTCTTCTTGCTATGCTTGTGTTCACTTACACAGGCACAGCACCATCCTATGTACAGCCAATACATGTTCAATCAAATTGTGATCAATCCCGCCTACACCGGCAGCAGGGATGTACTGAGCGCCACAGCCTTGTACCGTCACCAATGGGCTGGCATCAAGGGTGCCCCACGCACACAGAGCTTCTTTTTTCATGCCCCGCTTCCCAATCCACGAAATAGCCTTGGGATGAGCTTTGTGCTCGACAGGTTGGGGGTGAGCTACCGCAATGCCTTCAATGCAAGCTATGCCTACCGCTTTGATCTGGGAAAAGGGCGCCTTGCTTTTGGATTGCAGGGTGGGATCTCCACCCTACAAAACCGATACAGCGAGGTGCAGACCGATGTCCCCGGCGACGTGGTCTTTCAGGGCAACTCCACGCCCATCCTGATCCCAGGCGTGGGTTTTGGTTGCTACTACGATTCGCGCAGGTTTTATCTAGGCATCTCCACGCCATATCTGCTGGAATACCAGAGCAATGCGTTCAATGTTTTCATCAAGGACGATCCCAAGGCCTACAAGCCTGTGATGCTCGCCACCGGCGGCCTCATTCGCCTCAACCCCGATTTGCTCCTGCGCCCCTCGGCCCTCGTGAAGTTCCTGCCCAACTCCCCAGTGCAGGTGGACCTCAATGCCAACCTGATCATCAAGGAGGCATTTTGGATCGGAGCAAGCTATCGCACAGGCGATGCCATGGTGGGCATGCTGGAGTTTCAGATCAATCCGCAATTCCGATTTGGGTACTCCTATGACTACAGCATCACCGACTTGAAAAAGTACAACAATGGCTCCCACGAGCTGATGCTGCGGTATGAATTCGGCTACCGCGTGAAGACGATGAGTCCCCGATATTTCTGAAAATGCAAGACAGCAGCCTACAAAATGCAACGATCGACAGGTCCAAATGGGTCTGGAGAGCTGCCGTGCAATGTCTTGTGGGCCTGGCATTCCTCGTCTTGGTCACGCCTGCCTTTGCCCAGAAGGCTGACCGATGGTATCAAAAGGGGCTCGCAGCCTACCAGGACCACGATTACACCCGGGCCATGGATTACCTGCAATGGTCGGTGGACCATGGTGGCGGATGGTTGCCCAAGCTGGCGATGGCCCGGTGCTGGCGCGATCAAATGAACTATCCAAAGGCCGGGGAATGGTTTGCGCAAGTGATCGAAGAAACGGGTATCCCCCCCGAGACCTACTTTCACTACGGCCAGGCCTTGATGGCCAGCAAGGACTACCCAGGCGCCGAGAAATGGTTCACCAAATATGCCTCCGTAGCCCCCAATGACCCGAATTCGGCAGTTTTCAGGGACTTGGACAGGTTGGTGGCGGCCGTGAAGGGGGATTCCATGCAGTTTGAGGTCGAGCGCCTGCCCATCAACAGCGGCCGGAGCGATTTCAGCCCCTGTTTTTACGACCATGGAATCCTGTTTGTATCCGGTCGCCACAGCGAGTTTGGCATCAAGCACGTCTCCACGATCGACGATGCACAATTGCTCGACATCTATTATGCAGCGCCAGACAGCCTTGGCGTCTGGTCGAGGCCCAAGTCATTTGCCGCGCTCAACTCCAAACTCAACGAGGGCCCCATCGCCATCGACACCGTTTCCAAGCGCCTGTACATCACGCGCAACGATCTCCAGCACCGCAAAAACAAGGACAAAGGGAGCCGCAAGGGCCTCAACCGCCTTCGCATCGAGCAACTGGACATCGCCGGCGAGCAATGGCAACTCTCCCCCACCCCACCGTTCAACCACAAGGGATATGCCGTCGGTCACCCGACCTTGAGTGCCGATGGCAAGACCATGTACTTCTCGAGCGACATGCCAGGAGGCTTCGGCGGCACCGACCTG
>JANMIM010000436.1:0-2048 GCA_031375795.1 Bacteroidota bacterium | reverse complement strand
TGATCGGCGATCCTGAAAACCTCGGTGCGCCCATCAACTCGCCTTACGATGATTTTGGCCTCATTCTCGACCCTGCAAATGGGGTGGGATTTTTTACGAGCAATCGCCTCGGCGGGCAGGGAGACGACGACTTGTATGCCGCGATCAAGCTCATGCGCTGGGAGGGAACGGTCTTGGATTCGACAGGCGCCCCACTCCCGGACGCGCTCGTGGACCTGCGCGAAGGGCGCTCGCGCACGCAAACCACGACCGACGAAAATGGAAAATTTGTGATGGGCCTCAAACCTGGCCTCAGCTATTTGTTGTTCCTCAAAAGCCCGGGATACAAAGACCAACGCATTGATTTCAAAGCCAATCCCGATGAGGAATATGGCGTCTGGAAAATGGGGAAATGAGTCGTTTGAAGTTCAATGGAAGAATCGCAAACCCCGCGGCCAACGGGAAAAACAAAGACCCCGGCTGAACCGAGGTCTTGCATCAATCAACAATATTTCTAGCCGTCTCAGTAGCGCTGTCCCACCGAGTTGAAGGCCGCATCGAGCACATTGATGAGCCACAGCAGCACGCCCGTGATCGGAATCAGGATGCCGATGATCGGCAAGATGCCCGGCAAAAGGCTGATGAGGGCTTGTGGGAAGAAGGTGATGTATCCCCAGCCAAAAAAGATTCCCAAAAACACGATGCCCTTGATCGTTTGGCGCTTGAAAATCTGCCCCAAACCCGGAAAAATCGCCGAAGCAATGGCCGGAATGGCATAGAAACCGTTTTTGGATTTTGTCAAAATTCCCATGGATTTCGATAGTGAAATTAAAGTTCTATGCCTTGTACGGACAATCGATGGATTTTGTTGGTGAAATTGAACTTCTTTGAACCAGAAAGAAAAGCAGGATGTCAGATGGAAAGGGAATCCATTCCGGAGAAAGTGCGCTCACCGCTGCACGATCAATTGCTGTACGGAGACCTTTGCCCCGTTCCACAAACGCAACCCGTAAATGCCATTGGGGACGCCAGGCAAGGTGAGGTTGGATTCACCGCTTGCAAGCCTTCCATCCGTCACCCTGCGGCCCATGGCATCGCAAACCTCGTAACGCAAGGGCATTTCAGAGACGATTTGAAATTGGCCGTTTGCGCTGGGATTGGGGTACACCCGTACTAGGAATTGATCCGCGCCCTCTGCAGCTCCGACGGCCGGATTGTTGATCGTGATGACCATCGAATCTGCCTTTGAATTGCCGACTGCATCCCAAGCAACGATGCGAAAAATGTAGTTGCCGTTGGGAAAGTCGGTCGTATGAAACATCTCGTTTTGGTCGCCGACTGTGATCGTATCGTTGCCGTCTGAGTTGGTCACAATATGGAAGTAGTCACGCACATTGTAGTCTGATGCTGAGAAGCATGTGGGGTCGCGGGAATAGATCGTGGGAATGATCAAATCTTGGTAGGGGCCTGCAAAATATTGGTCATTGTATGTGTTGTACACGAAGAATACCGTGTCGAGGAGATAGACCTGCGGTGCGGCGAGGGCAGACAGGTTGTACCGGATGCTGTCCACCTCGACGTGCCAGGTATCGTTGATGCGGTCATGAAATTTGGAAATGACCTTGACGTCGCCGAGCAGATTGTTGGGAGACAAATATTGGCCACTGATATTGCGAAAGGCAAATTTGTCGACGGGGGTCGTCATCTCAAATTGCGGCGCAATGCTGTCGGCAAAATTGGTCATGGAACGCAGCGGGTTGTCAAATGTCCACCAGTTGCCGCTCCAGGTCGCGCCAGCGTCGGTGATGCGCGCGAAATGCAGGTGCACAAAATTGGGGAAATCGACCAATTGTCCGATCACGTCGCCCTCGGCCACAAGATCGCCCACGGTGTAGGGAATCAAGGTTTCTTCCAGGTGCGCATACAAATAGCCGGGAGAGCGCGTGGCTATATTTTGGTTGGCGATCGCCACACGCCAGTGATATTGCGCACTGATCGTGAGCACGGCTTTGACGACACCGCCTTTCACCGCGTGCACATTCTGCAAATAGGTTCCCATCAAATCCACG
>JANMIM010000390.1:0-2444 GCA_031375795.1 Bacteroidota bacterium | reverse complement strand
GAGGTCGTGGACCTGCTGGAGCAAACCGGCTGCTTCAGGGTCTGGATCGGCGCGGAGAGTGGCTCGCAACGCGTGATCGACCTCATGGACAGGCGCGTACAGGTGACACAGGTGCGCGACATGATCCATCTCGCGCAGGCGAGCGGCATCGAGGCCGGCACATTCATCATGCTCGGCTACCCGGGCGAGACAGAGGCCGACATTGAGGATACCGTGCAACACCTCATCAGCAGCGATCCCGACATTTTCACAATCACCGTCGCCTACCCGATCAAGGGCACGCCGCTCTATCAGGAAGTCGAATCTGCATTTGTGGAAAAACTCGATTGGGCCACGAGCACCGACCGCGACCTCGACTTTAAGCGCACGCATCCACGCGTCTACTACGACCACGCCGTGCGCTATGTGGTGAACAAGGTGAATGCGGCGAAGGCCAAGAAAAAACGACAAACACTGGAATCCTGGAAGCTGGGTCTGAAGGCATGGGTGGCCAAGCGGCGGATGAATAGGACGAGCGCCTCGTAGCCGGAGTATTGCGCGCATGGTTTGCATTTCTCGGAAAGATTTGCAAACTTCAAGGCAAGCAATTAATTATCAATATGTTTCACAGAATCCTAACGCTCCTAGGCTTGTTGTCGGGGATGGCCTTGGGCCTGCATGGGCAGCCTACGACCTTTCTTGCCCGCATCGGCTTAGGCGCTTATAGCACACAAAATTCCCTGCTTCTCATGCCCAATGGCGACGTGATGATAGCTGGAACGACTGGCAATCCGAGTCATGGTTTCTTGGCGCGAATCGACAATCTTGGACAGCTTCTTTGGCATCATGCGCATGACCCTCGCTATGAGCTTCAGCATCTTTATGCTGGTCCCGGCGACCATGTGTTTGCCTGCGGCGTGCGCGACACTGCGCAGGGTACACCAAATGTAATCGTCGGCTATCTGGATGGCACTGGACAAAACCAGTGGTTGAAGATGCTGGATGAGGGGGAATACCATCGCTACGCCCGTGGAGCGATCCTTGGAAATGGCAAACTCCTCGTTTGTGCCTCTGGCGACGATTTTTTTGGCAGCGAGGACTATATTGCTGTGATCGACACCCTGGGTCAGGTTGCTTGGGAGCACCACCTGCCGTCGTCGATAGGATTTTGTGCAGCCGCAATCGGGGGCGACGGGGCCATCATTGCACGCAAGACAGTACCTGAATATTCAACCTTGACGCGGCTCGACGGGTTGGGCAATATCATCTGGTCCAGAAAAGCCAATATCGACGCGCAGGAAGTGGCCGTTTTGGGAGACAGCCTCCTCTACGTGGGCGGGCGATATCCCACGATAGCCGAGACTGCCTTGCTATTGGAACTGGACACTGCGGGGAGCATACTTCAGTCCTGGAACTTTTCCAGTACCGTGATGCCTGGCCACATACGATTTACTCCCACGGGTGACCTACTACTCTCGGGCGACTATTTTGAGGATCTCGTCTGGCTTCCCATCATCGCCGTGCGCTATGGCATCTTTCGCCCTGCCACCGGTCAGTATCTGTTGCCGACCATCGGGCGCGACGACGGAACAAACATGTCCCAGATGTGGGAGACCTCAGATGGCGGATATGTGTTTGCCTATACCGACATGTATCCACAACCATCGACCATCTTGATCCAAAAGCGCGACGCCCTGGTGGCCATCGCCTGCGATACCATGGCGCTGCCGGCCCTCCCACCTTACACATGGGATTTTGAAGGCGATACCGCGCTCACGACGACCTCCATGGTGACCAATGGGCAACAGAGCCTGCCACCGATCACGATGACAGCCGACACACTTGACTATCAAATTGAATGCCCATTGACCGTCGGCATAGCCCCCAAAGTGAGTATGACGCTCACGGGCAGTCCCAATCCCGTAGTATCCCAATTGAGATTACGCTGGGCCACGCAGGATGACCAAGGTGGCAGCGTGCAGATTCAAATATGGAATATGAGCGGTCGCTTGGTAGCTGAATTTGGGTTGCCCAATGACGGCGAAGCGTTGCTAGATTGGTCGATGCTCCCATCGGGCAGCTACGTCGTGCGCCTCATGGATGCCCATGGCAAGGCCGACCGCTTAACCGTGGTAAAGGAATAAGGCAAATGCAGGCGACCATCGCGGATCTTGAAGAAAAGATTGCAGAAGTCAAAAAAAAAGCGGTTCTTGTCCATAGCAACACAATAAAAATGAAAAGTTACTGGTCTCGACTCGCAATTGCTTGCCTTGTTTTTGGATTTTCCATGCTTCATGCCCAAACCGCGACCTTTATCGAACGCATCGGGGTCGGCGTCCACCACGACATGATCGCCTTGCCCGGCGGCGACCTCGTGATGACGGGCACCGCTGGGCTCAACAATGAAGGCTTCTTGGCGCGGTTTGATGGGGGTGGGCATTTGATTTGGAGTGGCACGCTTCCTG
>JANMIM010000378.1:0-13605 GCA_031375795.1 Bacteroidota bacterium | reverse complement strand
CGCCACTTACACCTTCATCGGGGCGCCGTTTTGACCATGCCGAAATCCACCCCACTTGCCACACATCCTTGCCACATCTGGCAACAATCCCTGGCACGAGAGGACATCTTGGATTCCTTGGAAACCGCCGAGATATATTGCGATGAAATCCATGATTATCGTTCGCTGAGACGCTGCGTGGATTGTGGTCAGTTGTATTTTTATGCTTGGTGGGAGGCGATGCGGTTTGACGGGGAGGATCTCCAAGACGAGGTGCTCATCCCTGTTCGAAATCGTGCTGCGGCATTGGCACTGAGCACGCAATCCAAAATCATGCGGGGCGGATTGCCGACATTGGTCTTGATCGGGCCGACAATTGATGCGATGCCCTATTGGGTCAATCGATAACCTAGAAATCAAATGCAGAATGCAGACGAAGAAATGGAAATATTGGCCCCTGTGGATCTTGATGGCGATGCCCGGCCTGGCCTCGGCGCAGACCTACCTTGAATTTGGTGACAGCGTGCAAATCTGGCTCGATGAACGCCTCGCGCAGGCGCATGCCCACCATCGCGAACGCGTGCAAATGCCGCTGAGCGTGCGCAGTGCGGCTTGGGGTTGCAAATGCCCCGATAGCTACATCGGCGAGAGCCCCAATACCCAAGAGGGCCCTTGGATTTTTGTACTTGCGCCGGCAGGTTTTCCCAAGGTTGATTCCGCGGGCCATGCATTGATCGTCGAGGGCTATTTCACGGGAAAATTCAAGACGCAAGACCTGCGCAATCCCGACGGGAACCCAGCGGAATGGCTGTACAGGATACCCCGATTTCGCGTAAAGTCATGGCGCGACAATCCCAGCTACGGGGAGGCACTGCCGCCCCGGGTGTTGCCCCAAAATCGATGGCCGTGAACACGTGTGCATGATCAATACCATGACACCTAGCCGACAATATGAAAATCTGGCATTTGCTATCATTGTGAAATAATCGATACATATCATCTGAAATTTTCAAAACATTATGCTTTCTTGGGGAGATTTTCAAACAAAACAAGCCCCACAATACAGCGTATTTGATCCCAAGAAGTGGATTTCAAGTCGTTTGAATTTCCCTTCATTTTCACTAAATTGCTGGCATGAAGCGCTCACTCACGATCGGTATCGTATCTCTTGCTTTGGTTTTTGGGTTGTATTGGGTTCCTTTCCAATCACAATCCGATTCACGTGCATATCCATCCGCCGACCCAAGGCAAATGGCCCAGGAAGAGGAGGAGCACGAAGGTGGAGCAGAGGAAAAAATGCGGCAGATCCGAGCGCGCTATGCCCAGGAATTTCGTCAGATGCACGACCCGGCGACCAACACGGTGCCGACGGAACGTCTGCTGACCGCCTACCGCTACATGCAATCGCTGCAAGGGGCCAACAAGACAAGCGCCGCACTTGCTGGCGTGAACTGGGTGGAGCGGGGCCCGAGCAATGTCTCTGGCCGCACGCGTGGCATCCTCGTGGATCCCAACGATGGCACGGGCAGGACAGTATTCTCGGCAGGCGTGTCGGGTGGCCTCTGGAAGACCACTGACATCACAGCCACGATGCCTGTCTGGACGGCGGTCGACAACTTCTTCACCAATTTGGCGATCACGGCGATTGCCGCGAGTCCTGCCAGCCCCACCACGATGTATTTCGGCACGGGTGAGGGATATTCCAATGTGGATGCAGTGCTGGGTGACGGCATCTGGAAATCGGTCAATGGCGGCACCTCATGGGCGCAGCTGCCTTCGACCACGGGTGCAACGTTTGACTTTGTACAGCGCATCGCCGTGAACTCGACGGGCATCGTGTTTGCGGCCACGGCAACGGGCGGCCTACAACGCTCCATCGACGGTGGCACGACCTGGGCCAAGGTGCTCGGCACGGGCCTGGGTATCACTGGGGCAGCAAGCAATTTCTGCTACGACGTCGAGGTGGCTGCCAATGGCGACATTTATGCCACGCTCGACGGCAGCGTCCATAAGAGCACCAATGCGGGCGCCACCTTTGGTGCCGCGCAGACGCTGGGCATCACCGCGAGCCGCGTCGAGCTTGCCGTCGCACCCAGCGATGCAAACTATGTCTACGCCGTCGTGGAAAATGGCAATGTCGTGAATGGCATCCTCCGCACGACCAATGCCGGCACGACCTGGACAGCACGCACCGAGCCTGCCGATGCCGACCCAGGCTGCCCCCCCACCGACTTTTCCAACGGCCAAGGCTGGTATGACCTGGCCATCGCCGTGGATCCTACCAACCGCGATGCCCTCATGGTCGGCGGCCTGGACCTCTTCAAATCGTCAGACGGAGCTGGCACTTGGACCCAAATCGCCCACTGGTATGCCGGCTTTGGATTCCAATACGCCCACGCCGACCAACACATCATTCTCTACCGCCCAGGCAGCGGCACCGAGGCCTACTTCGGCAACGATGGCGGCATTTTCCGCACAGCCAATGCAAATGCAGTCGCACCCACCATCACATTCAAAGGCGACAATTACAATGTGACCCAATTCTACTCCTGTGCCATTCACCCGACAGCCTTCACCGATTATTACCTCGCTGGCGCGCAAGACAATGGCAGTCAACAGTTTGTCTCGGCAGGCATCAATGCCACCACCGAGGTCACTGGAGGCGACGGCGCCTTTTGCCACATCGACCAAAACCAGCCGCAGTTTCAGTGGACGGCCTACATCAACAATGATTTTTTTGTCTCCACAAATTCAGGCAGTAGCTGGACCAATGTCACTTTTGGTGGCACAGGGCAATTCATCAACCCTTCTGACTACGACAATACCGCCAACATCATGTACTCGGCGCACAATGCGGGCCAATACTTGCGCTGGAGCGACCCGCAGACGGGCGCGACATTCACAGGCGTGGCCGTTGCGGCCTTTGGTGGCGGTACGGTGAATGCCGTCACCGTCTCGCCCAATACCGCCAATCGTGTATTCTTTGGCACTGACAATGGCCGTGTTGTGAGCTGCATCAATGCCAACGCCGCACCTACTGGAACCAACATCAGCACCGGCCTGCCAGCAGGAGCCTCGGTCTCTTGCGTGGAGGTCGAAACGGGCAATGACAGCCATCTCCTGGTCACATTCAGCAACTATGGCGTGAACAGCGTCTGGGAATCGATCAATGGCGGCACGTCCTGGACCTCGGTCGAGGGCAACCTGCCCGACATGCCGATCCGCTGGGCACTCTTCAATCCCAACAACAACGACCAGGCCATGGTCGCCACCGAGCTCGGCGTCTGGAGCACCGACAACCTCAATGGCGGCGCCACCAACTGGGGCCCCACCAATACCGGCCTCGCCAACGTGCGCACAGACATGTTGCAAATGCGGCAATCAGACAAGTTTGTGATCGCGGCCACCCATGGTCGGGGCCTGTACTCCAGCGACGCATTCACAAACCCGACTGCGCTATTCACGGCCGACAAGCAACTCACCTACACGACCAAGACCGTGCAATTCACAGACCAGAGCTACCGTGCCACAAGCTGGGTATGGAACTTTGGGGATGGGTTCACCTCCACCGCCCAGCATCCGACACACGCCTACGCTGCGGCAGGCACCTACAATGTGAGCCTCACGATCAATGGCGGAGCCTCCAGTCTCACCAAGAATGCATTCATCCAGATCCTGCCCGATCGCGGCACGCCCTATGTCGTGGCCACCGATGGCAGCACCTTTGAGATCAACCCCGGCGACTTTGGTTCGCAAGCCATCCGAGGCGGCATCAACAAATGGCAGCGCGGCGTGCCGGGCAACTTTCTGGTGACGGTGAATTCGCCGGTGAATGTCTGGAAGACCGACCTCACGGCCGACCTGACAGCAGGCGACTACGCCTGCGTGTTGCAAACGCCGAGCTACAGTTTCTTGTCCTCCGCATCCGCCTACACCCTACGGTTCCGTCGCAGCATGGAGATCGTCGGCTGCAATGGCCCCTTTGCAGTGCAGTTGCAATACTCGACCGACAAAGGCGACACCTGGACGCGGCTCGGCGTGAATGCAGACCCTGCTTCCACCAACTGGTACAACCGTGGGCCCGCCACCGGTTGCCCTGTGGATGCCGCTGTGTTCGCCGACCGCTATGGCTGGACCTTGACCAGCAACAACGCGCTCTGTACCTACAACATCACTGTAGGTGCCCCCGCCCTGGTCGGGCAGCCCGATGTCTGCTTCAGATTTGTGTTGTCGGTGGAGCCTGGCTTTGCGCCTGGGAGCTATGCGGCAGACGGCTTCATGGTCGATGACTTTGAGATCCTCGGCCCGGTCAACGTACCCGGCGGCTTGCCCGTCGTGGCCAGTCCGCTCAAGGGCATCTGGTCGGGAAGCGATGTGGGCTTGTCTTGGGAAACGACCCAGGAAGTGAACAATGCGGGCTTTGAGATCGAGCGCTCGCTCGATGGCGTCAACTTTGCTGCAATTGGCCGCGTGGCCGGTCAGGGCACTACCGCGACACCACATTCCTACGCCTACATGGATCCGCAGCCGGCGGGGGAACGCCTGTTTTACCGCTACCGTCAGTATGACCTCGACGGCAATGTCTATTTCTCCAACACCGTCGAACTGACGCGTTCCGCCACTTCGCCATTGGCCTTCATGAGCGTCTTTCCCAATCCATTCACGGAGGAGGTGAGCCTGCGTTTTGCGGAGGTTTTCCCGGCAGGTGGGCTGCTCGGCATCTACGATGGCGCGGGGCGGCAACTGTACAGCGAGACGCTCGGCTCGGCGACGAGCGAGGTGCTCACCTTGCGGGCGCAGGTGCAAGCGTTGAGGCCAGGCATCTATTTCATCCGTCTCAGCTATCAAGGGAAAATGAAGACGGCCAAGGTGGTGAAGTTGTAGCATGGTTCAGCTGCATCGTGCAGGGCTCAGTTCTGGAGGCCAAAATCAATATTTTGTAGGATCGTTCGTTGAGAATGAAAATCCTGCTCGATGTACATGAGGTATTTCTTTTGGGGAATGATGCTGTGGTGCACGACCGCTGCACTAGCCATGGCCCAACCCAAGGTGGGGCGCATCGATGTCGCTGCCGTGATGGAATCGCTTCCCGAAGCCGACGCCTTGCGGTATGATTTCATGCAATACAAATATGATGTCCAGAACGTGCTGCGCATGCAAATCGAGGGAATGTATGTTGCCATCCGTCCCGAATTTACCTCGGTCGGAGAATCGGCGGGAATGGTGCCCAAAGATTTCGTCACCGCATTTGCCGAGATCCATGACGAGCGGCAAAAACGCATCGGTGAGATGCGGTCGATGCTGATCCAGAGGGAGCATGCGCTATTGCAACCGCTGATGGAAAAGGTGGATGCCGCCATTGTGGCCGTGCAGCAGGAGCTGCGATTGGACACGGTGTTGCGCACCAATGCTTGCCCATTTGGCCTAGGGTCAGAACTTACATCGTGGAACAGGTTGGATACCTTCTATTGGCCTGGTGAAGGTTCAAGAAACGATGTCGCGATTCCCCACAGGGAACCATGTCCGAGATTTGGAACCGTGCTTTTTGTGAATGAAAGCGTGATCGACATCGCAACCCAAGTGTTGGGAAAACTGCTGGCGCAGTCGGGGAATTGAGTCCTCAGGGGAAGATTTTTGCATGTTCAATCTCAGTCCCTACGCAGCAGAGGATTCGCCTGAAGAACAATATTTCTCCTAGTTTTCGTTCAGAACGAAAGCAACTTGCTATGATCAAATCATCCAGAATACATCCCTATCTTTGGGATGAGTTTTCAAAAAGTCCAATATGAATTCCTTGCAATATCTCTTCATCGACATAAATCCCCGGATGGTCGAGGCATGGCGCAATTGTTTTGCCAACGATCCCGTCACAGTCTCGCAAGGAGACCTTACCCAGGTGATCAGTTTCGATGCCATTGTGAGCCCAGCGAATTCATTCGGATTCATGGATGGCGGCATCGATCAGGTGATTTCCAATCGCCTCGGTTGGGGCCTGCAATTGAAGTTACAGCAAATGATCCAGGAGCTGCCCGAGGGCGAATTGCTTGTCGGACGCGCGCTTGTGGTCGAGACAGGAGATTCTTTGATTCCCTATCTCATTTCTGCGCCGACGATGCGTGTACCCATGAGTTACAATATTCCTACATCCTTGAACCCTTACCTGGCAATGAAAGCCGCCTTGATCGTAGCCAAAGCGCATCCACACATCGAATCCATTGCGATCCCGGGCTTCTGCACTGCCATCGGCAAGATGATGCCCGAAATTGCTGCAGCGCAAATGCATGCCGCCTACCGCGAAATCGAACACGGGGAAAAATTGAAGTTTGCCAACTATGCAGAGGCGACCAAGCACCATTGGAAATTGAATCCGCAGGGCAAGATTTTTGAGTGAGCGATTGCCGAATTGATGACTTTCGTCACTTTGTGCTTTCTGGAGCTGATTTTCATACGGTCTGTTGAACATCTGGGCAGTTAGAGCGTTCGACCTTTGAGGTTTCTACTCCAAATTCTATCCATGCATATTTTTCACGCAGATGCAAAAATTCGCTTCCATCATTCTCCTCGGTCTACTTCTCATCCTCTCCTCTCCCATGGCAGATTCCCAAACATTGACCACGGTCCCGCACGTGGACCTCGCCCGCTATGCTGGCAAGTGGTATGAAATCGCATCCTACCCCTTGAGTTTCCAGCGTGGTTGCCACTGTACAACAGCAACTTACACGGTCACCGACAAAGGCTACGTCACGGTCGAAAACCGTTGCAACCGCGACAGCATCACTGGCAAGGAGTCCTACATCAAGGGAAAAGCATTTGTCACCAAAGGCTCGGGCAATGCCAAACTGAAGGTGCAATTCTTTTGGCCGTTCAGGGGCAAATATTGGATCATCGAGTTGGCCGACGACTATCATTATGCCGCCGTGAGCCATCCCAACAAAAAATACTTGTGGATCTTGTCGCGCAGCCCCAAGATGGATGCCCAGGAATATGAGGGCATCCTCGGCAGGCTCAAACAAAAGGGATTTGACTTGGCCAAGCTCAAGGTCACTGTGCAGGCCTGAGGTGCATCGTCACAGCCCCAATTTACGGCGCACATCTGCCTCGATGGCAGCATTGTCATAAGGATAGTCGTAACCCGGCTCGGTCATTTGCGTGCCTGGCATTTGCGCCTTCACATGTGCGCGGATGCGTGCCCGCTGCGCATCGTCGTAGCGCCCGCCGATGAGCACGAGGTCCACGTGTGGGAGCGTGCGCAAGCGATCCATGCCCTCTTGCTCGCTGAGCGTGCCATACGCCGTGAGGCCCTTGATCTTGGACATCATGCCGAGCACCTCGTGGCGGCGTTGCGGATTTCCCCCAAAGATGACCATCACCTTGGCGTTGCTGTCTGGGGAAATGACTTCTGAAAGCAGTTGTTGTTGCATATCGTGTGCATGTGTGTTTTGAGCGCTACAGCCCAAGGTGGTAAGCAGCAGTATCAAAAATAGGATGGATGCGTTTTTCATACCCTCACCCCTCGCTGCATGGGCACTTCCACAAACACCAATTCGGCGGATTCCGTGGCGTGGATGTGCACGCCATCGGTTTCATAGACACCGATGGCATCCCCTGCACCGAGCCTGTGGCCAGCGATTTCGACTGCGCCAGCCGCGCAGTGGACGTAGACGCCATTGCCCTGCAAGTGCATCGGGTACTCCAACTCGGCACCGGAGTCCAAGCTGCTCAGGCTGAAGAATGCATCTTGATGGATGGTCGCAGTGCCACCGCGGCCGTCTGGCGAAATGCCAAGCAAGACCTGATTGCGCTTCTGTTCGGGCATGAACGCAAAGTGACCGTAGCGCGGAGCGACGTTCAGCGTTTTGGGATAGACCCAGATTTGGTAGCTGTGGAAGGATTCCGTCTCCGAGGCGTTGAATTCGCTGTGCATGATTCCGGTGCCGGCACTCATGGTCTGCATGCTGTGGGCATCGAGGTAGCCCTCGCCACCTGTATCGTCGCGGTGTTTCTGTGCGCCGGCCATCAAGATCGTCGTGATCTCCATGTTTTGGTGGGGATGCATCCCGAAGCCCTGCCCCGCAGCGACGACGTCGTCGGCAAATCCGCAGAGCTCTCCGAAATGGGTTTGGTTGGGGACGAAGGCATATGCGCTCCTTTTCCAGGCATCTTCCTTGTGCCAGCGGGATGCGTTTGGGCGTAGCAGTGTTTTCATCGGAAATTATGCTTTTGTGGCCGCAAAGGCCGATTGTAGCAGTTGGAGATAATTGTGGGGATGGATGTCCAATACCTTGACGCTGGGATTCCATTTGGGAAATGATGCATGGAAGATCGCGCGGCTCTCGGCATCCACTCCGCCACCGATCATCACCGCATCCAAAGGCTGCTCTTGCCCGAATTTGAGGGCAGCTTCATTGGTGCTGCTGCCGTGGGCGTCGTAGCCGAGGGCGTTCAATTCTGCGGTGACCCTTGCCAGCATCGCTGTGTGCCGACCGATCACCAATACGGTTGTTTTCTCTTCCATGACATTCTTGCGAATCATTTTCCCTTGTAACGCATGTCGTCGAACTATTGTTGCGCATGCAACAAAAAATTATTGAAGGTTGAAGATGGCTCGGCCCAGCAGGTCGCGCAACAGTGCCTCTTCCTCAGGTGCAAAGCCCAGGGTGGCTTGATCGAGCACTACTTGCCCACATTGCGCGGCAGGGATTTCCAATTGTTGTCCCTTTTTGGTCAGGTAAATGAGGTTGCTCCGCTTGTCATCGCGGTCAGGAATGCGGGTAATGATCAGCTGATCCTCCAGCAAATCGACCATTCTGGTCACCGTGGCCCGATCACGGCCCAACTGCACCGCGAGTTGCTGCTGACTCAGGCCATCGGTGCGCCAGAGGTGGGTGAGCAGGCGAAACTGATCGGCGGTGATGCCGAGATCTTGCGCTTGCAGCCCGGCATTCAGGCGCTGCCCCATGAGGTGGCTCAAGCGACCGACTTGGCGGGCGAGATTGTTTTCAAAATCGATCTTTTGTTGCATAGACAACAAATATAGGAAACTTCTTGTAGCGAGACCGATAGGGCGCTTGCAATTTTTCCGGTGGTGCCCTGCTTGCCATGCCCAGCGATGCACGAAAAAAAGCCCCCGTTGTAACAGGGGCTTTTTCGAAAAAAATGATCATCCATCACAAATCAAAAACTCACTCCAAGCACACTCAAAATTGCATTTCTCATTTTTGGGCCGTCTGCTTCTTGCCAGCACCAATGGCGATACTGTAGATCACGAGGCCAAAGCCGATCTTGTTGATCGCGTCTGCGATGTTGTAGAATAGATCGACATTTTTGGATTCCCAGCCCAGACCGACATTGAGCCAGCCACCGGGCATGCACATGTAACCGATCGGGTAGATCGCCCAACCCACCAAAACAAACCAAGCCAGCGTCTTGATGCCCTTGATCACCACAGCATCCCCGCTCGCCTTCGCTAGCTGAGCGACTTCGCCGATCCAAGCCGTGTAGAGGATATAGAGGTATCCCAGCGTGGAAATCGCTCCCCAGATCACCGAATGCGAGGTCGTGCCATCAGACAATGCCTCTCCGACGTATCCTGCAACCAGCATCAAAACGGAGGCCGCAATCAGTTTCCAAAGCAAAGCGATCTTGGCACCCGCAGCCTTGGTGAGCAGATAGAACTCGACACACATCAAGGGCACAGTCAGGGTCCAGTCGATGTAGCGCAACGATGTCGGATTTTCCCCCGTCGCCAGGTAGTAGTCCCGCATGTAATAGTAGTGTACAGCGGCTATGCCTGTGATCAAACCCGACACCAGCAATGAAAGTTTCCACTTTCCATCGACGCTTCCTCTTTCAAAAAAGAAGAAAACGGAAGCAGCAAGCATGGCCATGTAGCCAATGAAGAAGGTGAAAGCAATGACATCCCCCTTGGGAATGACAGTGATGTTTAGCAAAGGTCCCATAAAAGCAATGTGTTAAAAGTGTTTAACGTTTTACTGAAATCATTAAACAATACTGGCTTTATAATGTTTTGAACTTTACGCTTTTTCAAAATATTCAATTCTTTTTGAAACACGATTCTATTCATTTGATTGATAACCAATGCCTTAAAGATTTGACGCAGAAAATTTGGTAGCAGCCATATCATCACCACCATCGAAGGTGGATTGAATCGTTATTTCCGAAAGCCTGCCATCCGCCCTGACCGCTGCACGGTACCATGACCTTTTCCGGGCATCAAATCTCCGATTTAGCGGCACACATCGAGACAATCTGTTGCCGGCATCGCCTTAATGGATGCCTTGATACAGCAAGCCATGGATGTGAACATGGCGGTGTAGCAGTCAGTACCTACCTTTGCATGCCATCACGGCCTTCGGGCGAGCCCCTGACCCTCCCCCATTTTTCATTCTTGATTATTAATTCTTCTTTTGTACATGGATTTCCTGAACCACCCCGAAACCGACCGCATCATCGCGGGCGCATTGCAAGAAGACGTCCACGAGGGCGACCACACCACCTTGTCCTGCATTCCCGCAGATGCCGTGCAGCGGGCGCGTTGCCTGGTGAAGGACGAAGGCATCATCGCGGGCGTGGCCTTGGCCGAGCGCATCTTTCACAAGCTCGACCCGACGATGAAATTTGAGCTGCTGATCCCAGATGGCAGCCCTGTGAAATATGGCGACGAACCCTTTCACGTGGTCGGCCACACGCAGGCGATCCTCACGGGCGAGCGCCTCGTGCTCAACTGCATGCAGCGCATGAGCGGCATCGCGACGCTCACACGCAAGATGGCCACGCAACTCGAGGGCCTGCACACCAAACTCCTCGACACCCGCAAGACCACACCGCTCATCCGGCACCTGGAAAAATGGGCCGTGAAAATCGGCGGCGGCGAAAACCATCGCTTCGGCCTCTACGACATGATCATGATCAAGGACAACCACCATGACTATGCGGGAGGAATCGAGGCTGCGATCAGACGCACCCACGAATACCTGAAAGCCAAGGGCCTCGACCTCAGAATCGAAGTCGAAGCCCGTAATTTGGACGAGGTACGCGAGTGCCTGCGCGTCGGCGGCATCCACCGCATCATGCTCGACAACATGAGCGCCGACCTCATGAAAGAGGCAGTCGCCCTCATCGGCGGGAAGTACGAGACCGAAGCCTCCGGCAATATTGTGTTTGAAAACCTGCGCGAAAAAGCGCTCTCAGGCGTGGACTACCTGAGCATGGGCGCGCTCACGCACAGCGTGAGTAGTTTGGATATTTCGCTGAAGGCGGTGAAGTGAGGGGGGAATATTATGCTGCGACTGGCGTCTCATTGAACTTCTTGTACCAACCCAAAAACACCTTGGGCAAAAACACAAATGCGAGCAAACACTGGCAAATCACGAAATACTCGCTGGATCCAGCCCAATTGAATTGTTTGAAGGGCAAAGCCAAAGCAAGCACCATCACGAGGACCAAGTTGAAAGCGTAATTAAAAACGGGTTTTTCGCGTCCCATTTCACGATCGGCTTTGAACTTCAGCAAATGGTAAAGGGGCAAAAAGCCAAATGTGAACCCAAGCGCTCCACAAAGGGTGAGGATATTGGCGTACGGCCAATGCATGTTTTTGAAAATCAAGCCAACTCCAACGGTGAAGGCGGCAACAAATCCGAGAATGAACACTGACTTTTTCATAAGTGAATATTTTTGGTGAAGAATGACAAGGGTCATGGAGTGGTCGATTTCTTCCATTCCATTGGGGCTCACTTGCATATAGACTTTGTGGTAGGCTTCATGAAAGCCCATTCCGGTCTCCATCTCCCGCTCGATGCCACAGGCAAAATGGTCTAGCAATTGGTCGCCAAGCGCAGGGTGCTGGATGCCCCGCTGCTGGATTTCCTGCTCCAGAAAATCGAGTTGCTGATCGGTGAGCGTGATCATATTGAAAACTGCAAATCTGGAAGTGGGTCGATGAACCGCCGAACGGTCATCATGAAGGCCTGCAACTCCGAGACTTGCGACGCTGCCTCGGTCTTACCATTCTCCGTCAGTGCATAATATCGGCGCAAGCGCTTGCCGATGTGCTGGTCTTGCACGGTCACGTGGCCATCGGCCTCGAGCTTGTGCAAGATCGGGTAGAGCGAACCCTCCTTGAGCAGGATGCGGTCTTCGCTTTGCTCCTTCACTTTTTGGGCAATCTCATAACCATACATGCGGCCATGCTGCCTCAGCACCTGGAGCACCAGGGTGTTCAACGTTCCTCTGAGTAGTTCTTTTGAATACATAGTGCAATGATACATCGGTATCCGATGCATTGCAAGACGTGGCATGAAAAAAAATGTTGGTTTGCCGAAAAAAAATTTTGCCCATCAATGACAGCGCCACATCCATTTCGGGATGTGGCGCTGTCAAAGTACTCATAATCAGCCTACAGCTTGATCACCTGCTGGGACAAGGCGCGACCATTGTGCCGCAGCCTCAAGATGTAATTGCCCGACGCCAAGCCCGTCAAGTCGAGCTCGATCATCTGGCGCTGGATGTCGGCGGTGATCGGGAGGCTGCGCAGCAACTGCCCATTCAGGCTCCACAATTGCAGCTGGATGTCGTCGCCGTCCACGCAAATCTTGCATTCCACCTGCACCTGGACGCGGTCATGTGCCGGATTGGGAGACAGGGTGAACAGGATCTGCCCGAGCAGCGGATCAGAGATGCCGACGACGGTGTCCACAACGGTGACCACAGCCGTGCAAGTGGCACTGTTCCCACTGCCATCGCTCACGGTGAGCAAGACGTTGTTGGGCCCAATGTTGCTGGTATTGAACGTGGGCGGCGATACGGTCATCGTCGTGATGGCGCAGTTGTCTGTGCTGCCTCCATCGATGCTGCCAGGAAGCAAGGTCGCGCTGCCGGTGACAAGGAAGAGTGTCGTCGGCTGGCAGATTGCGCTAGGCGCGATGGTATCAAGAACTGTGACGGTCGCCGTGCAAGTCGCAGTATTGGCAGCACCGTCCTCGACCGTCAGCACCACCGTGTTGCTGCCGATATTGGCACAGGTGAAACTACTGATGTCGAGACTTTGGGCCGCCACTTGGCAATTGTCGGTCGAGCCATTGTCGATTTGCGACGCTGCGATCGTCGCAGTTCCGTTGCCGCCGAGGTAGGCCGTGATGTTTTGGCAAACGGCGACCGGGGCCGTGCCGTCGACGACCGTGACCGTAAATGTGCAGGAACTTGTATTGCTGCTCAAGTCAGATGCGATCAAGGTGACCGAGGTCTGACCCGCAGGGAATGTGCCGCCATTCGGAAGCCCGCTTCCCAAAACTACTTGGGAGATCCCACAATTGTCTGCACCTGTCGGCATCGTGTAGTTGACCACCGCGTCGCAACTGTTTGGACCGCTCGGTTGGGTGATGTTGGCAGGGCAGGTGATCGTGGGGGCTTCGGTATCCACGGTATTTACAAAAAAGGTGCAAGTGGCGGTATTGCCCGATGCGTCGGTTGCGAGAAACGTAAAGGGCAAATTTCCGATCCCGGACAAAACGCCACTGGCAACCCCATTGGTCTGAGTCACTGTCGGGGAACCACAATTGTCACCTGAGACCGGGGGATTGTAGGTCACGATCCCGACCTGCTGGTCGA
>JANMIM010000485.1:0-3504 GCA_031375795.1 Bacteroidota bacterium | reverse complement strand
CACGTTGAGTGCGGGCATGGCTGCCGATGCCGTGACTGCGAGGCAGGTGGAGACCTGCGTGGCAGCCGTGCCCCCGGCAATCGTGCCCTGCATGGCGACCGTGTTGTGGTCCACATTCACCGTCGCCGCGCCGCCACCCACCACGATGCCCGCGCCCATGTCACTGATGATCGGGTTGCTGGACACGCCGGTGACCATGTTGTTGCTGATGTTGGAGGTACCCATTGCGGTATTCCCCAAAGCAATGCCTACGGCCGAGAAAGTGCCCGACTGCACGATGGACCCGATCTTGTTTTTGCTCAATGTCACGTTGGATACGCCATCTACGCTACCGGCGAGCGCGATGCCAAAGCCGCCCAACACCGGGAAGCCGACGTTGATGCCATAGATGTCTTGCGTGGAGGCATTTGCGATGTTGCCGACGCTGTTGCAGCTGATGTTCAGGTCATTGGCAAATGTTGCAAAGATGCCCCCGAGGCCGATGTTGGCGGGGGAGACATTGTCCAGTTTGTTTTGGCTGATGAGGATGGTCTGGTCCTTGGCGGCGGCGCTGTTGCCCGAGGTGTAGATGCCCACCTGTGCCGCGCGGATGTCGTTGTTCACAAAGCTCAGGTGGTGGTTGTCGAGGCCGGGATTGCCGACCACACTGCCACCTGCACCCAGCGCGACCAGGGTGGTGGTGCTGGAGTTGCCGACGATGTTGCAGTTCTGCACGGTGCAATTGGCCACCGACTTGTTGGCGCTCGTGGTGCCGAGCCACACGACGCCGCCCGATGCAGATGTGCTGGTATTGGCCAGCGTGAGGTCACGCGTGGCTGCAGAGAGCGGGCAGCAGCTATTCACCGTATTGCCGATGCTGCCGTCGATGGTCACGTAGTCTGCGCCGTTGAGGTGAATGAGCATGGTCACCGAGCTGCCGGTGATCGTCGTCGCGGCCACCGTGGGCTTGATGGTGAGCGTGTTGGTGGCGCTGGCGTCGGCATTGGCATTGATCACGATCGGGAAGGTCTCGATCGGATAGGTGGCATCGAGCAGGCTGAAGGTGACCGCCCCGCTGAGGCAGCTCGTGTTGTAGGCATTCACCGCAGCCGTGAGGGTGGGGTAGGTGCCCGCGACACCCACAGTGTATGTGCCGCTCAGGAAGGAGCTGACTGCATAGCTGTTCGGCGACGTGGGGGGTGTGGTGACGGTATTCACGTCGGTCGCCACGAGTCCCGAGGGCGGGTTGGCGGTGAGGTAGGGGGTCGGTGTGGCAATGTCTTGGGCGATGACAAAATAGGAAATGACATCCCCCGCAACCAATCCGCCCATGGCAGCGGCAGAGATCGTGAAGCTCCAGTTACCGTTGGTGGCTGTGCCCGAGCTGAGCGTGCCTTGGGTCGAGACGTAGGCCAATGCATTTTTGCGGTAATAGATCCGAGGTTGCAAGATGCCCGTGGTGGGCACGCCGGTGAGGTCGGTGATCGTCGCGGTAAGCGTTCGGTCGCCCAATCCGCACGTGAAGGGGAGCGCGACGTAGTTGATGGAGGGTGGCGAGGCGTCGAGCGGCACGGCGTCGATCTCGTCGGCACCCAGGTCGGGCGCCAATGCCCCGCCATTCACAGACCCCGCAGGGCCGGGCCTCACTTGCCCGTCGATGTCGGTCGTGATGCCAGCGATGGTCGCGCCGCTGGATTCAATGAAGGTCGCCGAGACCCCGAAGTTCAGGTGCAGGTCAGTGGCGGAGTTCACATAAATGACTGGGATGCCGCTGAAGCTCAAGTTGTCGCATTGTGAGGCAGCCTGCCAGGCGGCAAACGTCTGATTGGCACCCCAATAGCCCACGGTTGCGGCGGTTGCATTGAGCACGTTCAGTGTCGAGGCATTGGCGGGCCAGCCGACTGCCGACACAGGTGCATTGAGGTTGTTGGCGATGGCGTAGTGGAAGCCGGTGCCGCCCGTGCGGGAATTGGTGAAGATGTTGTTGCGCAGGTCCACGGTCATGGTGCGCGTCGTGGCCGTGAGGTCGCCGCGGTTGAAGCAGGCGCTGGCGATGGCCCCGCTTGCCGCCGTGCCCTCGATGTTCACGGTGTTGTGGTAGATGTTGTCGTTGGGATTGGGCGTGGCGGCGTGGCGCGCAAAGATGCCGATGAAGGCCGTGTTGGTGGTCTGTCCATTGCCCAGGGAGATCATGTTGTTGAAGACCGTGACCGTGTTGGTGCCCGATTGGATCATGATGCCCGATGCGACGCCGGGGGTGGTCGCGGTGACCGAGGTGCTGGCATTGCTCAGGGTGTGGACAACGTTGTTTCTGATGGTGGCATTGGTGGCATTGGCGACGCCGATGCCTGCGACGATGAAGCCGGTCGCAGCCGTATTGAAATTGCTCAGGTTGCTGATCGTGTTTCCTGAAACGACGTCATTGGTACCGATGCCCAGGCCGATGCCTTGCACGCCACAAAGTCCGTTGGTCGCCGCGCTGTTGCCGCAATTGCTCCTCAGGGTCGTGATCGTATTGTTGGTGATGTTGTAGGCAGTGCTGTTTCCAGCCGCGCCGCTGGTGCCGATGCCCCTCACAAAGCCCGTGCCGCCCGTGCCAAATGAGCTCAGGTTGCGGATCGTGTTGTTGGAGACGGTGATGGCCAGCGGTGTGCCGGGAATGTTGATGCCCGAGACCAGCGAGCTGCCCGTCGTGAGACCCGATGTGCCGCCACGCATGTTGTCGGCCGTGGTGCTGCCGATCGTATTGTTGGCGATGGTCACCGAGGTCGGCGTCGTGGCCACGTTTACGCCCACGACCGAGCCAGCGACCGGGGCGAGGACACCCGAGCAGGAGAATCCGCCCATCGTATTGTGGCGCACATTCACGATACCCGCGCTAGAGACGTTCACACCCACGAGCAAGCCGCCCGAGGTCGTGGAGGTCGCCGTGATGGCGTTGACCGCAGTAGTGCTGCCGATAACATTGGGAAATGCTGCGGTGCCGACGGTGACATTGCCATTGAGCACATTCACCCCACACAGAATCCCGTTGGTGGTCGTGGCGCCGCTGCTCGTGGTGAGGGCGATGTTGGAGATCGTATTGCCCTCGACGATGCTGCTATCGACAGTGCCCACATTCATTTGGATGCAGATGAGGCGCGTGGCGACCGTGGAGTTCATGGTATATGTGCCGGTGCCGCTAGCGTTGGCAAAGCCCAGGGTGTTGTTGGTCACAAAATGCCGATTGCCAGAGTTGATGGCAATCATCGCATGCGTTCCACTCGTCGTGTAAGTGCGTGTGGCAGACTGGTACAATTTGTTGTAGGAAATGCTCCACTTATCATTTCCTGCCGCTAGCAAGACCCCGTTTGAGACTGCCGATGCACTGAAGTAGTTGGCAATGTTGCAACCGATGACCGTGTTGTCACTGTTTTCCTGGCCGCTCACGGTGCTGCCGACGCTGTACACGGCGTTGATCGGGAAGTTGGGACCCGATGCATCGATCGTGGATTGCACGATGGTGATGCTGTCGTTGCCGCCGCC
>JANMIM010000339.1:0-8907 GCA_031375795.1 Bacteroidota bacterium | reverse complement strand
CGAATGGGGCGCAGCAGCTCATTGCCATCTTGGAGCAGCACGGCATGACCGGTCAGGCCGTGCCCCTGCAAAAAGTATTGCACCTCAAGACGGGCATTTCCTATCTGGAGCACAACCATTTGCTCGTGTGCGGCGAGTTTGTCGACGACCAGACCTTTGCGCATTTCCAGCGCATCGTCGTGGATCCTCGGGAATCCTACGCCGCCAATTCGCTGTGGGTCAATGGCCGTGTATTGGTGCCGGCGTCTTGCCCGCAGACGCAAACGCAGATCAAGGAATTGGGTTACGAGGTCATCTCATTGGAGATGAGCGAGTTTGAGAAGCTCGACGGCGGCTTGAGCTGCCTGTCGCTGCGGTTTTGAAAGGTTCGCATCCATGTAATCCGCTCTCGAATTTGATCGCCACGCAATTTTGTATTGAGCAATTTTGAGGCTAAATTGAATTCAATTTCTAGGCGATCAAAATGCACTTGACTGAATCACAATGAAAAAATACCTCCCCATCCTTGTGATCTTGCTCGTGGCAAGTCTATCAGGTTTGCAGGCGCAATTAAAGCTGGATACCAAGGTGGACTTGGGCGTGGCGTGGATGAAGCGCAATGACTTGAATCCCAAGGAATGGCGCTCGCAGCCTTGGTGGGGAGCGCAAGTGGGTGTGACGGCGCAATATGGATTTTCGTCCGTCATATCCGCAGAGGCGCAATTGGTTTTGAATCAAATTGCGACACGACAACGTAGCAACAACTTCATCGAAAACAGCCCCGGATATTCAGTTCGCTATTCACGGCTCCAGCAAAACATCAGTTGCCTCAGTCTGCCCATCTACGCTGGTTTCAAGCTCGATTGGATCAGGGTGCTGCTAGGCTTCCAGTTCAATGCAATGCTCGGCAACAACCAAAATGGAAGGGTCATATCGTCAAATTCCCTGCGTACAATTGTGTCCCCGCAGACGGAAATCCCGATGGAAATCCGCAAATTCAGCATGGGGCCGACGGTCGGATTGGTCACGCCGATCAGCAAGCGGTTTTTCATTGAGGCGAGCTATTACCATGGCCTTACCAACATCGCCCAGCCTGGCCCTCTGCGCCCAACCTGGCACGTGCGGCAGGTGACCTATGGTTTGCGGTACATGTTTTTCGCACAACCTTGAGCGGTTTTGGATGCTTGTTTTGATGATCGACCGGTAGAGAGACTGATTGGTTGAGTGCGGCAAAATTTAATACATTGATATATAGAGCCTTATGTTTATTATTCATTAACTTTCAGAAACAATTGAAACTTCAATAAGAATATCGCGTACATTTGGGTGAATTTAATTCTTACCAATATGTCGCACGACCTTGTATTTAACTGTCTCTTGTTCATGCTGCTTTTGGGGCCGACGCAAGTCATCATGGCAATGATTTGGCTTAGTTGCACGAAGTACGCAAGTCGTCGCAAGCATTTCCTGATTTACCTTGCTGGTGTCTCGGTTTATTTCATTGCGATGGCACTCTGGGAAGTGCCGGGGCGTAGTGTCTACGATTACCCCGCCTATCAACTGTTCTATTTCGGGGGGGCAGGCTTGCTTGCCTTTTATCACCTACTGATTTGCTGTTATGGGCACATGTGGCAGCGAGAATCGGTCGCTTGAATCCAAATTCATTGGTGAAAATAAATCATCCCATCATTATGCAACCGATACTCATCTGTATGTTTTTTCTTGGAATCGTCCAAGTGCTTTGGGCGATCATCCTTGGCTTTGCCAGCAACAATGCCATCGTGCTGCGTCATCTAGGCTATTATGCAGTCGGCGTGGGATCCTACTTCGCGATTTTGGTGCTGCTCGTTCTGGGAATTGAAACGCACATTGGAAGCTGGATCCTTGCCATTCACTTCTTTGGATCGGCAGCTTGCCTCGCCTTGTATCACCTTTTTATCGTGACCGTTTTGGCATTGTTCCATCGGTCGAAATTGGATCCGATTACTGGGAAATATGCCCTGTGATCTGAAAATTGATCGATGATAACCTCTTCGTTTTTTACACTCAAAAACCTCAAGTATCATGGAAAATTTATACCAAAGTTTGCCTAGTATAGTGCTCTACCTCGGATGCTTCCAAATTCTCTGGGCCTTGGTGCATTGCGCATTTACCAAACAGCATGCTGTGCGCGTGCACTTTGAAAAATACTTCATCGGAGTAGGGATTTACTTTGGTGTGCTGGTGATCTTGGCCTTGGTTTTGACGATCCGATATGATCTCATCGTCCTCCTCTGGATTCATCTTGTCGGCAGCGCTCTTGCCCTTGCCATCTACCATTTTTACATCGTCGCATTGAGCGTCAAGTTGAAGTGGGGGAAAAAGGAAATTCCTTTTGACGACGAAGGCATGATCGCCTGAATGACGCTGCTTCGTTTGATTCATCGTGCTTTGATTTGCAATCGGCAGAAGGATTCCCGTACATTGCCATCCAATCAAATGCAGTAGGATGAAAACCCTCACTTTGCGTCATGCTTTCCCGATCGGTGCCGAGTCCGAATTGGTTTCATACCTCATTGATTTTGAGAAGTTTGGCACTGTGCATCCGCTCATTCGAAAGGTGGTATTGAGGCGACGCCTCGATTCCGTGAACGCCTCGTACGATGTGAGTGAGGAGGCCAAATTGTTTGGTTGGCTCAAGATGAAACCGCGCTACCGGGTGCATGTGCAAAATGATGCTGCGCAAAGTCATGTGACCTACCGAGCGACGATCATGGGGATCATGCGGCTCAAGATCCATATCACATGGCTGGAAGAAGCCGGCATATTGTGGGTGATCGAGCAGGTCGAGGTGTCCAGTATTTTGTTGCTGACACGCATGTTCTTGGATGTCTTTGAACCTGCCCATTTGGAGACCTTCGCACGCATGCGGCAGGCGATCGCAGCATGAGCTAAATCCGCACAAGGCCCCTGTGGATATTCTAAGGCACTGTCGGTGAGTGGTGTATGTTTTTGCTACTTGCGCTTGAACAGGTGTTGCTGGAAATTTGTGCAGCACATTGATCCAAGACGAAGATGGCCAAAATTCACTACCTCAAAGGCGACGCGACATTGCCACAAGCAGCGGGAAACAAGATCATAGCGCATATCTGCAACGATGTCGGCAGTTGGGGCAAGGGATTTTTCATGCAGGTATCGCGGCGCTGGAGCTCGCCTGAGCAGGCCTACCGCGCGTGGCACCGCGATCGTGCAAGCAATGACTTTGGCTTGGGGGCCATCCAAGTCGTCCAGGTCGGCTCCTACATCCACATTGCCCACATGGTTGCCCAAAAGGGCCTTGTGAGCAGCGCCGATGGCCCATCGATTCGCTATGATGCACTTGCAGATTGCCTTGCCAAACTCGCGCACGTGGCGCGTGGCATTGGCGCAAGCGTGCACATGCCACGCATCGGCACGGGCTCGGCGGGTGCTGGCTGGGAGCAGGTCGAGCCGATCATCCATGCGCAATTGGTTGTGGCTGGTATTCAGGTGTATGTTTATGATTTTGTATGAAGGTGCTGGAATAGGCATACTGCGGAGCACGGTCGCGCTGGATAGCTTTTTTTATGCCTATCCGGATAATTGCCAGCAAGCGGCGTTTTCAATATGGCCTTGGTTTCCAATTTCTCCCGATGACTGGAAATTTTGTCGGGTTGCCTAAAGGTGCGCCGTGGCGCATGACGGCTAAAGGCCGTGAAAAAAGGCGTCAAAGACGCCAAAAATCACAACCGCATTGTTATCCTGAAAGGAACTTTCGGCAACACGGTTTACTGTCGAAGTCCCGGATAGTCATAAAAAACCAATCCCTAAGCTTTCATTGCGCGGCTCGCCCACAAATCGCGCAGCCCTGACCCAAACACGCCGATGGCCATCGCAGCCATGACCCAAGACAGCAGGCCGTGGTCGGCCCGCACAAACCCCAGCGGCAATTGCCACCAAGACCACAATACAGGGGCCAGGAAGGCCAGCAATGCCCCGTAGACAATGCCCATCGCCGAGTGCATCACCCGCTCGCCCTTGGGGAGTTTACGGGTTGCGTCCTCCTCCACAAAGTCCCACATCGTGATGAAGATCTCGGCCAAGATGATGGCGGCAAATACCGCAGCAAAGCCGCCATGCCATTCCAGCCAACCAAAGCTGAAAAATATTGTGGCATAGAAAAAATCGCGCACGGCATGCAGCCGCAGCTCCAATGCCGCCGTCTTGGCCTTGGGCAACTGCAATTTGTATTCATGGTAATACAATGTGTCAAAGGCGCCCATCGCCGACAAAACCAAGGCTATGTACAAGACTGTATTCATGGTGTAAGTGCAATTTTACCATCGTATCTAAACAACAATCCCAGCAACGTCGACCTGGTCTCCACCATGATCGACCAGCCGCTTTCGGTCTCCTGCGCGCTTGCCAACACTGAAACGCTCAGTGCGTTGGGGATTTTGATACCCAAGAACTTGGAGTACACGGGATCAAAATGCAGCGTCCCTGACGCCACCCGCAGCCGCATCGCCATTTTGGTCGGCCCTATGGCCTCGATAAACAGGCCATTCTCAGCCCATTGCCGCGTGACCAAAGGCTTGCCTTCAAATTTGCGGATCCAGGTCTCCTGCTCCGCTACACGCAGAATCTCGAGGCGCAAATCCACCAACTCACCAGCTGCCGGCACACCCATCAGACGATTGGTCCAGCGCACCGCCATCCCTTTGCCATGCGTCACGGTGATGCGACCTTGTGCATGGACCTGTCTGGCCGACCCATGCACATGCTGCAAGATCGGTCCTAGCCGCTCAAAATCAGCCCCCAACAGCTTCTGGTAAATGGAAGTCCCCAGCATTTATGATTCCAATTCCTGCGGGCGATGCGCCACCTTTTCAAAGATCGTCACTTTTTTCGGTGTTGCAATTCCCGTCGCCCTGCAATCGCTGGTAATGATTTGGAAATCCACATTCAACTTTTTATCTTGGTACAAGAAAGAATACAAATAGTCCAATGCCTACGATGGAAAATTCCACCAGTAATCCACCTTCCCCCAATGCTGCTCCCCTGCTCCTCACGTGTCCATGTTGCCATAAGCCGACCGAATCGCTCAAACGCTACCATGTCTTGCATTGGTTCCTCTTCTTGGGAATCTTTTTTCATATGGCACACAAGTACCATGTAGGGTGCCCGAGTTGTATGCGCAAATTCCTCATCGGGCGCTTTTTCCTGAATATGCTCACGGCAAACCTGGTCTTTCCGATCACCGTGGGGCCCTGGATCACGATCCTGTTGTTGCGAAGCCTCGCCCCGGGCCATTCCGATTCCGTGGCGCAGCAATTGACCGAAGCAGACAGGACAGCATTGCTGCTGCAGATATTGCGGGATCGGTCACGGGTGGAAGTTATTAGGAATCCAGATGATCGTCTTGTCCTTTGATCTGGCCTGATATGTCGAACACAGCAAATCCATCCCCTACCCCAAAAGCTGAAAAGCAGGTACTCTTGTTGAAATGCCCGATCTGTGGGCAGGCCACCGATTCCCTGAAGTGCTATACTGTCATGCATGAAGTGTTGTGGCTTCTCATCGTATCGCAGTGGCGTGAGGTGGACTACATGGCCTGCCCGACCTGTATGCGTAAGTATTTGCGCCAGCGGGTTGTTGCCAATATCCTCACGTCTCACTTGTTATGGCCCGTGTGGATATTTCCACCCTTTTTGGTCAAATACCTACGCTCCTTCACAAAAGGACACTCCGATGCCGTGATCGACGCCCTCAAGGATGAGCAGCGGCAAAGACGATTTGCCCAGCAGCGCGCCGCTCAAAAGGAGATTGCCAAGCGAAAACCCATGTAGATACAAGCAGATTCTTACAAGCGGAGAAAACCAAGTTGGCATCGATCAAGGTGCTGCTCGCTTCCCGTGGTCGGCCCAAATCAAACTTTTTGAGGATGAACCGGAGTTTTTTCTGACGAATGGGTAGGAAATCTTACTACAATTGACTAGTATTGATTGTTGGTATTTGAATTTCGTCCTTCTCTAATTCGGTCAATCGCATATTAATATGAATCTAAAGCTTACCCTTCTGGCTTTGGCCTTGCTGATATCGAGCACATTGTATTCCCAAAGTCTCATCCCCACGCCATTTACCTTTTCCTCCTGCAGTTTTGGCGTATCACCCATCGGTTGGGTCAATTGCAACACATCCCCTGATTGTGCCGCAAGTCGATGCTCGGTTCCGGCCGGCTGTGCGGGGCAGGCGGTCATGTGTTTTGGAGAATCATTCTACTACACCATGGCCTCGCCGCTCGTTGTGGGGCAGAGCTATACGGTCTCGATGAATGTCTGCGTCGGCATCTTGGGACCACCCAATTTCATCGTCGGTGGATTGCATTCCTTCATGGTGATCGGCTTGCTCAACCCGCCTACCAATTGTGGCGGCCCCTACGGCAACGTCTGCAGCACGCCTGGGGCGACCACGATTTTGAGCGGCACCCAAAACGCAATCGGTTGGGTCAATTTTACGAATACATTTACTGCTACCTCAGCCTTGCGCACCATCGTCATCGGCAATTGTGACAATACTGGAAATGGCGGCAATCTCTTTTGCAGCTTCAGCCTCACAAGTACCGTGATCTTGCCCGCCGAGATCAAGGGGTTCACGGCCGAGTCCAACGGGTGCGAAGTCAAAGCAAATTGGTCGGTGGCCGAAGGCGGCAGCAAGGTCGAACGCTTTGAATTGGTCAAGACCATCGAAGGAAGCGCCCCCGAGGTCGTAGGAACGATGGCGCCGCAATCGGGCCGATCGGAGTATGCGCTCACCGACGTGACGCCTGCCATCCAGGGCACCTACCAATTGCGCATCGTCTATGAAAGCGGGGAAATGTCCCAATCGGAAGTGGTAGAGGTGGTGAGCGACTGCGAAGACCTGAAAAATTTGATCGAAGGCAATCCCATTGCAGGGAGCGAGGCCATCTTGCGCTTCCATCACACCGGCGAGCCGACCAATGTCACCATCAGCAACCTCGAAGGACGCATCGTTCACCAGGAATCGGTCCCTGCCGGCGCCGAGGGCTGGGTGCGTCATTCCTTGAATGTCTCTGCCTTGGAGTCGGGCATCTATTTCGTGCGCGCAGGCAGCGGCTCAGTGGCCAAATTGCAAATCGCGCATTGATGTTTGCCTTGGTATAGCCGGGGAATCAGAAAACCGCAAAGGACGCAAAGAATCGCAAAGCAGCCCACAGCCCTTTGCGCACCTTTGCCTCCTTTGCGGTTTTTAGGATGAGGCAACCAGCCAGCTCAATTCCCGCCGATCTTGTCCAAATTCACCTTCTTGCCTGCCTCAAACCGCACCAAGAAGGCATCGCTATGCCCTGTGTGGCGAATCTTGTTCAAATGTTTCGTCGCCTCTTGCTCAGAGGCATATCGGCCAATGAAAAACACGCGGCGACCCTGGATTTGTCGTTCGTACAACCCATCCTTGTAGTCGCCAAAGCTCTCCAGAAAGCTGGATTGCACCGTCTTGCCCAGCACCGCCACCTGCACGGCATAATATCCGTTGTCCTCCGCACCGATTCCCTTGCCCACCATGCCAGGTCCCGTCTTGGTCATCGGCGTGCCCACCCTGCTTGCGGCCGGGATCGTAAACGCCGGGGTCGCAAGCACACGTGCCAGCGGGAAACCACGCCCGATCACCGCCTTGAGGTTGGCGTCGGCGGCCTCGTAGCTGGGATAATCGCCATAGCTGTAGAGCCAGAATCCGTCGATTTCCCGACCGGTGACGGGATATTGCGTGCCATCGAGCGCAGCAAAGTCTGCCGGTTTGCGCGGTTGCTGAAAAGTGCCCAGCAAGATCGTAAACGGACCCGCGCTGCTCGGCGTCGAGGGAATCATGACCGACTCGGTACCCCAGATTTCCTCCACCGGCCGAGCCATCGAATAGATCGGATCCTTGAATCCAAGCACCGTAACCTCCGTGCGCCGATTGCTTTGGTGGTCGGCCTCGCTGCAAGCCACGCCATCGACGCATGCATTGGTCGGGCGCTGCTCGCCATACCCCTGGGCGATGATGCGGTCGGGCGCGATGCCTTTTTCCAACATGAATTGCACCGCTGCATCTGCGCGGGCCTGTGACAGGCTCAGGTTGTAGGCATTGCTGCCGCGTGCGTCGGTATGCGAACCGAGCTCGATGGAGATTTGTGGATTCGCCTCCAGCAGCACGATCAGCTTGGCCAGCTCGATCGCGGCATCGTTGCGGATATAACTCTTGTCAAAATCATAATATAAGCTGTGCAAAACCCAGGTCGCGCCGACGGCTGCCACCATGAGCTTGAGATTGACCTGCAGCGGTTCCTTTCCCTTCACCATCGGCCCGATCGTCTCCACCTGTGTGAGGAAGCCCCGCTTGCTTGCCAGCAACTCATACTGATGTCCGGGCTCCAAGGGCAATTGCAGGATCGAATCCCGCAACATGAAGGTGCCGATGTCGATCCCCGTCTTGGCATCCCGCAACACAATCGACACGTCTCGCAGGCGCAATCCCGACTTCTCGTCGCGCACCTCTACACGCACGCTTGCATCGGCCACCGTTTTCTGGAGGTAGACGGAGTCACGGGACACACCCTGCTCGACACGAGGATCAAATGAAAATTGCCGCGGTTGATAGCCGTCTTTCAGGATTTCCAGCAAGATCGTGCCATCGGGTTGGCTGCTCACCGAGGCTGGGATCAGGGACGAATTGCGTAGCGAATCACGGACCTCATTGCCTCGGTAGCCGGGCACGACTTGCACTTGCTTGTACGAACATTTGGTGCAGGCGAGGCCGGTGGCGGGGTCGCTGCCTTGGAGCACCATCTGCACGCGAAAGGTGCCTCTGCGGGCATATTGATGCATCACCTCGGGGCCGGAGGCCTTGACGCCATCGCCAAAATCCCAATGG
>JANMIM010000323.1:0-8068 GCA_031375795.1 Bacteroidota bacterium | reverse complement strand
GGTAGCGCCTATCGTCTTGTCGATCGGCGGTTCCACATTTCCATTTTTTTTGGCCATAATATAAGATGATTTAAAAGAGTTACTATTTCAGGAGCCGCGATTTCATGCATCGCCCATCCGATCGGCAGCAACGACGCCAGCCTTTCGGTCGCTGCGAGTCCGATCATTTCCGAATGCAATCCATGGCAAGCGTCCACCTATGAATCCAGATTCCTGTCACCACATTTCATCCTCGGCATAAACCAAAGGTAGATGTCTGAATCAGTGGGGAATAGCGTACAATTCCTTGAAATCAGGGACACGTATTTTTACGCAGGAGTAGGTATTTTTACGTGCCCTGGTGAATGGGATTGGGATGGTTGGGTAGGGTCAAGGGCGATAATGCAGATCGGCTACTTTGCCAGGGATGAGACAAGGTTGTGATGGCTACCTATGGGCAGCGTTACGGATAGGCATGTCGATCATTCCCCTCCCTCACAGGAAAAATGGCCGCATCCACACCAAATGCTCTGCGGTCATGAAATATTGGGGAACAAGAAAATTGAGCAGGACCAAGACCAGCATTGCCTTGGCAAATCGATTTTCTGGCAGGTATTCCCGCAATTTCTCCGCAGAAATCAGCATCAAGGGGAAGCCCAGGCATAGCATTCGCGTGACGTCATAGGCAATCAGGAGCTGCGCGATGTCACAGACGAGGATACAGAGGATCACCGATGCCAATAGGAATTCCTTGGCACGCAGCAACTTCCACAAGACAAACAATGGAATCACCCAAAAGAGCTTGAACACAAAAAACAAACCCAATGGCAGGCGAGGCGTCACGCTCTCGCGCACATGGACAAGGTTTTCGGTCGAAAGATAGAAGTCCAGTCCGTACTCCACATGCACGAAACGGGACACAAGTGCTCGGTAGACGAGAAGGGGAACCAATGCAAGCACCAACGCAACAAAATGCGTGATGATTTTCCCTTTTTGCGCTTGATTCACATAGGCCGAATACAATATCAAAGGGGGTAGCATAAACAAACTACTTTCATGTGAAAGCATTGCCAAACCAAAAAACGCGGCGCTCCAAATCGGCCTTTTCACCGTGGAAAATGCAAGAAATATGAAAAAATAAAATACCGCATCCGTGTATCCCGGCGAAATCAACGTGATGTACAAGGTGCATGAAAAAGCAATCAGAGCAGACATGGCAATGGCCTCCCAAATGCCAAATCCCTTGCGGCGATACACCCAATAAATACTGGAAATGAAACCCCATGCAAACAGCAAGGGAAGAATCATAAATTTCCCACCCCGCAATTGCACCAAATAGCCAATCAAAGAGGGCAATATCCGGTATTGTAGGGGATTGGGGTATCTGAAGTCAAGCGGATCGTTGGACAACATGGAAAAGAACAATCCATGGTACTGCGCAAAAAACTTGGGGGCCACCACCAGCATGGCCACAAGAATGGAAAGCAGACCGACGAGCAATGAAAACGGGAAGCGTCCGATTTGTTTTTCAAACGCACTCAGTTTGAAATCGATCTTTTCCATCATGACGCCTGCAATTTCCATTCAAAATTGGGATTCGATCCGCCTTTAGCCCACTCTCAAAGCTAAGCATTTCGCCGAAAATGATCCTCGGGGTTTTGGAAAGGGTGCACACGGCACTTTCGAGAACCCGTTCGTCGGCCCGCCCCAAAACAAAGCCTTCAAAACCCGTTCGTCGGCCCTCCCCAAAACAAAGCCTTCACAACCCGTTCGTCGGCCCTCCCCAAAACAAAGCTGAGGGCCGACGAACGGGCAGGATGACGCAAGATGCGGCACCGCCGCATCATCGTTTGGCGGACCCAAAATTGTCCAAGCCCCCAATCACGGCAAACATCCCCGATCGCCCGAAAAAAAAATTCCGAAACCAACTTGCGCTAGTTTCGGAACTCGATCTGTGGTGTGGGCCGGGATCGAACCGGCGACACATAGATTTTCAGTCTATTGCTCTACCGACTGAGCTACCGCACCATTTCCCTGCCGCATTCAGCGACAAAACGGGATTGCAAATGTAGGGAAAATAATCTGCCGAGCAAGCAAGCACCCAAAAAAAATGAGACATCACGCAAATCGTACACAGAAGGTGCCTGCGCCCATGGGCTAGCCGTGGCCCCGCGGCCACGAAATTCCCAACCAAAACCGCTAAATCAATCCCAAAAATGAATTCGGAATAGATTTTTATTTACATTGGCGGGGTATAAAAGGATGTAGTGATGACACTGAAACAGGGCATTTTTATCTTCGTGTTCTTGATTGCCGTCGGTTTTTTTGCCTGGACGGTCTCCAAACTGCTCAAGTATTTCAAACTCACCAAGTCTGAGAGCCGCCTCGATCAAATCCCCAAGCGCCTGATCAATACGCTGGTCTTGGGCATCGGCCAAGTCAAGATGTTTCGGTTCTCGGTTGCGGGCGGATTGCATGCGACGATTTTCTGGGGATTTTTGGTCATCACATTTGGCACCGCAGAGATGGCTTTTGACGGGATCCTGGGCACCGAGAGGCTCTTCAGCTTCCTGGGGCCCGTTTACGACGGCATCATGATCTTTGGCGATGTCTTTGCTGGACTCATCGTCGCCGCCGCGATCATCTTCTTGGGTCGCCGCTACATCACCAAGCCCAAGCGCTTCACGGCTGCAGAGATGAAGCCTTCCTCACGCACCGACGCCACCCGCGTGCTCCTCCTCACGATGGCGCTCATGCTGTCTTTGCTGGCCATGAACATCGGCTACTTGTTGCAGGCAGGTCCTGCGGCAGAGGGCATCTATCCCGTGAGCAGTGCTTTGAAGGGCCTTTTTGCCGGCATGGGACCCGATGCGATCCATATTTTGCACGAGACCGGTTGGTGGATCCACATCCTGCTCGTGCTGCTCTTCTTGAATGTGCTGCCCTACTCCAAGCACTTCCACGTGATGCTGTCGCTTCCCAATGTGTTTTTCAGGAACCTGGAAGCGCCAGGCAAGATCAATAACAACGCGGTGGTGACCAAGGAAGTCAGGCAAATGATGGATCCCAACTTCGATCCCTATGCTGCGCCCGTCGAGGGTGCACCGGTCGAGGAAGTGGCCCAGTTTGGTGTGAAGGACCTCAAGGACCTGAGCTGGAAAACGCTCTTGGACGCCTATACCTGCACCGAGTGCGGCCGCTGCTCCTCTGTCTGCCCCGCCAATACCACCGGCAAGAAACTCTCCCCCCGCAAGATATTCATCGACGTGCGCCACCGCATGAAGGTCATGGGACCAGAATTGGTCAAGGATCCCAGCTACACCGATGCGCGCTCGCTCTTTGACTACATCACGCCCGAGGAAATCTGGGGTTGCACCACCTGTGGTGCTTGCATGCAGGAGTGCCCCGTGGAGATCTCCCATGTGCCACTCATTCTCGAGATGCGCCAATACTTGGTGATGAACGAGTCCAAGGCTCCGGTCGCCATCAGCATGATGCTCAACAACATTCAAAACAATGGCGCACCTTGGGCCATGAGCGCCAGCTCCCGGTTTGATTGGGCGAAGGAAGTCGAGATGCCCGGTCACCTCGTTTCCGCCAAAGCCTAGACGCGCCCCTGCAATTCCGCACTTGTTCGTCGGCCCTCCCCAAAATAATGCCGGGGGCCGACCAATGAGCATTGAGACGCAGGATTCCGCGCCGCCGAATCATCGTGATTTTTTCTCTATCTTGAGCTTGAGATCTATTACCCAATGGGCGAAGCCAAACGTCTCCAGATTCCCTTGGTCATCAGTAGCCTGGTGATGTTGGTGCCGTTTGCCTTGGCTTACCTATTCCCTTTGGAGTTCTGGGGAACCAATTTCCACACCTACCTGCCCATCTATGCCACCGCTGCGGTGCTCGTGACCGCTTGGCTCGTCGCTTGGCGCAGTACATCGACGGGGCTGCCCAAGTTTCCAAACGTACGTCCTTGGGTCTGGTCGCTGGGGGTCGCGATCGTGATGTGGCTGTTGTACAATTACCTGTTCATGCGCACCCAGTTGTATGGCGATGTGCTGCTGAACCTGAAGTTTCTGGAAAAAGGCGGCAGCATGGCCAATCAATACCATTTCATGGGGGCCTTGCACCCCGATATCTTTTCGTCCAAAAACGGGGAACAATTCACCTTCAGCCTAGCTGCCGGCATCAGCACCCACACGGGCGTGAATATCTGGGAAGCATTTCGGCTCATCGCCGCCACCTTTGGGATGGCGTTTGCCTTCTTGTGGATGCAATTTGTACAACGCAAGGTCAGCAGCCTGCCTTGGCGCATCGTGGCAGCGGCCTTGGGATTGACCGCTGGCGCAACCAATGTCTTTTATGCCGAACCCGAGGTCTACGCGGCCCCTGTATTCTTCTTTGGCGCCTACCTCATCTCATTGGTGCATTTCCTGGAAAAACGCGACGCGCGGTGGTATCTTTTGTTGGTGCCCTTGCTGCTTCTGTGCATCCGCAGCCACTCGGCGGGGTACGCGCTCCTGCCCACGCTGTTGTATGCGCTCACGGTGACCTGGGCAGACCTGCATGTGTCACGCGCCAAGTGGATCACTTGGCGGCGGGCCGGTTGGCTGATTCCCCTTTTGGTCCTGGTAGGCGCCACCTCCATGTATTTCACGGCCTACAAGGCAGGCGACGACAGCATCAAGGTCGTGTCCAATGCCGGCAACATGTTTCTCACCCTGCTGGGCGACAAGACGCAAGACAATGCCTATTATATGCTGGGCCGCTGGCACATCTGGGACTATGTGCAAGAGCTGCTGTTTTGCTCGGCGATGGGCCTTGCAGTGATGATCGGCAGCTTGGCAGCGCCTGGTCGCCGCCAGCTATGGGGTGGGCCACCGATGGTGGGGGTCTCCATCGGCCTATTCATGCTCGGTGCGCTCTACTTTGCAGTGGATCCGCATGTGACCATGCCGCGCGATTGGGACCTCTTTTGCTTGATGTCCCCTCCCCTGCTCGTGATCGGCGTCTTGTTGCTGGGCCGCTGGGAAACCTGCCTGCCCAAGGCCACGGCTACCATCGGCTTGCTACTGAGCTTGGCGGGCTTGCAATTCACCGTGGCCTGGGTCAATCACGACAATCAGCGGGTACACACGCGGCAACTCGACGTGGCGCAATACCTGTTCATCAGCCAAGAAGCCGGTGGGTGCTACCTGGTGCGCCACGCGATCGAAGCCATGACCGCCGTGCCTGCCGAGCGCCTCAAGATGCTGGAGGCCCAATTGAAGACCTTGGCACCCTATGAAAGCGCGGTCCACAAGGCAGACTTTGCCTTGTTGTACCAGTATGCCGGTTCGCTCGCCTTTGCAGTCAACGACCACAACCGCGCCATGCGCTACTACCAAGGCGCCAATGAGCGGCTACCTGGGAATGTGCTGATCCTCGAGGACCTCGCCACGGTCTCCTACCAACTGCGATACAATGCCCGTGCACGTACCCATGCCATCCAATCGATGCGCGCAGGCAGCAAAAACAGCACGATGTGGGCCATCGCCTACACCACCTCCTTGCAGGCAGGTCAGCAGCAACTGGCCTTGCAGGTCGGCGAAGAATATTTGCAGAAATTTGGAGACCCCAATCAGATTGGTGCTGGAATTCAGGCACTCAGGCAGTCCATGACCGCACCTGGCACAAACATGCCCACTCAATCACCAAAATAGTTTGTAGTCCATACGCGAGAATTGTACTTTTGAAACGGTGAGACTCCACCGGAGCATAAACGCAAGGAATAGAGCATGAGCGAAGAGACAAAAAACATGGTTCAGATCAAGGTCCCGACCATGGCCGACATGATGGCACAAGGCAAGACGCCCGAGATTTTGTTTTGGGTGGGCTGCGCAGGTTCATTTGACGCGCGGTATCAAAAGGTGACCAAGTCCTTTGTGCGCATCCTCGAGCACGTGGGCGTGAGCTACGCGGTGCTGGGACCCGAGGAGTCCTGCACCGGCGACCCTGCCAAGCGTGCCGGCGACGAGATGACCTTTCAAATGCAGGCCCTCACCAACATCTCGGTGCTCAACGGTTATGATATCAAAACGATCGTGACCGCCTGCCCCCACTGCTTCAATACGCTCAAAAACGAATATCCCAACCTCGGTGGCAACTACGATGTGATCCATCACTCCCAGTTTTTGGAGCAGCTCATCGAGAGCGGCAAACTCAAGGTTTCAGAGGACAAGGCGCTGGCAGAGGGCGGATTGACCTTTCACGACAGCTGCTACCTGGGCCGTGCCAACGAAGTGTATGAGGCGCCACGCAAGGTGATCGAGTCACTCAAGGTCGAGATCAAGGAAATGAAGCGCAGCCGCAGCCGAGGACTCTGCTGCGGTGCCGGCGGCGCGCAGATGTTCAAGGACGCCGAGCCTGGCAACAAGGAAATCAACGTCGAGCGCACCGAGGAGGCCATCGCCACCGGCGCCAAGACGATCGCGGTCGGCTGCCCATTTTGCCTGGTCATGCTCACCGACGGCGTCAAGCACCACAACAAGGAGGAATCGGTCCATGTATTCGACATCGCCGAGCTCATCGCCAATGCCAAGGGACTGAATCCCTGAGATTTGGCTCCATTGCCGGTGCACTGAGCGCCAACCCAGTGCTTGATTTTGAGATTCACTTCGACTTCCCTATCTTGGTGGAAAGCCTATGAAAATGCCCAAATCCACTAAGTTTCTACTCCTCGCCTTGCTCCTCTTCCCAGCCACCTTGCTCCAAGCCCAATTCATTTTGAACGGCGGCTTTGAGGACTCCACCATTACCGCCAACGATACCGTGCCGCTGCATTGGTCGGCAGACCAACTCGGGGCAAATTTTACGACCGATGCGCACTCGGGTGATGTGGCCATGATGATCTGGAATTGGTACTATTACGTTCCTGGATGGATCAGCTACGGAGATGCGTTATCGCAGTTTTCGGGCGGTGGGCTCCCTATTTCCATTACCCCCGATCTACTCACGGGCTGGTACAAATATGACTATGGCGAAAACGACGGCGGGCTCGACTCTGCGGTCTGCGAAATCTTCATTTACAGCCACCAAAACTTCACGGGTGCCCGCGACACGATCGGCAGGGCACGCTACAAACTGGGCCCTGCTGCGCAATACACCCCATTCACCGTTCCCATCATCTACTCGATGCCCGGCATTGTAGCCGACACCATCGTCCTGCGATTCATATCGAGCGACTCTGGCTTCTGCGCCAACGCGAGCAGCGGGGTCTGCCTCTACTTCACGGTCGATGATGTCGAGGTGAGCACGACCACGGGCCTGCGGGAGCCACTTGCACCCGAGGCGCTGGTGCAACTCTATCCCTCGCCATCCACCGCCGGATTTTCCATCAAAGTCGCCGAATCGGTTGCCTACCCGCTTGCGTTGAAACTGTATGCACTTGATGGGCGCCAAGTTTTCGCCGGCAGCATTGCAGCACCCTCCAGCACCGAGATCAATCCCGCATTGCCAGCAGGGGCCTATCTCTGGGAAATGACGGACGCCAATGGGAAAACGCATGCTGGAAAGTGGCACAAAATCTGATGCCGAATCTGCGGCATGCACCAGCCATCTACCTCAATCATTGAATACGCCATGTCCAAAATTCTTTTCAGTTTCATCCTCGCCTTCACGCTCGGGCTCACCGCGCGAGGGCAATTGCTCCTGAATGGTGGGTTTGAAGAAACCACCGAAGTCGAGGGCAAAGTGGTCGCAGCGCACTGGTCTGTCGATCCCACGGGTGGCAAGCTCGTAAACGATGCCCACTCTGGAAAATGGGCGCTTTCGCTCTGGAATTGGTATGTCTGGGTGCGCGGATGGGCCTGCTACGGCGAAGGCGATGCGACTGCCTGCAAGGGAAACCCTGCCCAGGAGATCCCGGTGGCACTGACGGGGTGGTACAAATACCTCCCCGGCTCCAATGGTGGGGCGGCAGACTCTGCCGTTTGCTTCGTGACGGTCACCAATCCGCCTGACGCTCAAGGCCATGCAGACACGGTGAGCTATGTCACGGCCGGAGGCGCGGTGACGGTAAGCCTGGCACTGGCCACCGCCCAGAACACGCTCG
>JANMIM010000311.1:0-2967 GCA_031375795.1 Bacteroidota bacterium | reverse complement strand
GATCATGGCGAGGATGATGGCGCCTTATATGAAAAAGGACTTTGAACGGGGGTTGGGGCGGTTGAAGGAGATTATGGAGCGGGAGTTGGGAGTGAAAAGTGAAAAGTGAAAAGTGAAAAGTGAGCGGGTGGTAGGTAGTAGGTAGTAGTTGGCGGGTTGGGGGAATTGAGCGTTTTGTGGGCTTTGCGAACCTTTTCGGCCATTGGGTTTCATCTTTGGCGGATCTGGTTCAGAATTTCATGGTCTTTGCGCCCTTTGCGGTTTTATCTTCAGGGGATCTGGTTCAGCATTTTGGGGACTTTGCGAACCGGCGCCGCGTCCCGCACCAAAGGTCGGGGATCTCAAATCGGGGCAGTTTCATTTTCAGCTGATTGCGTTCTGAGCTTTGTTGACTTTGCGAATCCTTGGCGATGCTGGCTCATCGCTGTCTGCGGTTTCATCTTCACCGGCTTTGATTCCGCTGCATACAACCAAGGATTCAGAAGCGAGCGAATGCTGGCTGCGCGCTAGGACCTGACAACCCATCATTGTTCATTCCCCATAATGATTACCTTTGGGGCATGGCCATTCATTGGACGATTATCCTCAATCCACGGTCTAGCAGCGGCAATGGGGCCAAGGCTTGGACGACCGTGGCACCGATGCTGCAAGCGGCAGGCGTCGAATTCACGCTGCGCACCACCGAATATGCAGGTCATGCGATCAGCCTCGCACGAGAAGCCGTCATGGCCGGCAGCAGGCACCTCGTCGCCGTCGGGGGTGATGGCACGGTGAACGAAGTGCTCAACGGCATCTTCACGCAAGACTCGGTCGCTCCAGGAGAAATCCTGCTGGCCCAGATCCCCATCGGCACCGGCAACGACTGGCGCCGCACACTGGGCATACCCACCAAATTCCCGGAATGCATCGCCATCCTCCAAAATCCCGTCGAGAAATCGCAGGACGTCGGTGTGGTACAGTGGACCGAGCAAGGGGAGGACAAAAAACGATACTTCTGCAACGTCGCGGGCATGGGCTTTGAGGCGGCGGTCGGCATCAAGGCCAATGCAGACAAGGCCGCAGGCAAAGGCGGGATTTTGGGATACATCCCCGCCCTTCTGGGCATCCTGTTTCGGTACAAGGCCACGCCGGTGAGCTTCAAGGTCGATGGCAAGGAGCTGCCCGAGCGCAAGTTTTTCACCATGGCGGTGGGCATCTGCAAATTCAACGGCGGCGGCATGAAACAATGCCCCGATGCCATCATCGACGACGGACTGCTGGACCTCACCTTCATCAACGAAGTGCCCAAGGGCATCGTGGTGCTCAATTTTCCCCGCATTTTCACGGGTGGATTTGTGAAGATCAAGTATGTCGAGCAGCACCGTGCAAGCAAGATCGAGGTCATCACGGGGCCCGAAACGCTGCTCGAGGTCGATGGCGAGAACATCGGCCAAGGGACGGCCCGGTTTTCGGTCATGCCACGTGCGCTGCGCGTGGCGGTGCCGAGGTGATGTGATATGAATTGCACATGCAAAATCACTGAATGATCCCCATGCCCCGAACGACACGCTATGCCAAAAATTGCTGTTTGCAACTCACAATATGATTGGCGATATTGACCTCATTGATCCTCACCGTGAATCTGAATGACATCAAAAATCAACCCTTATTGGCGACAATTGTGCCTTCGCTCCCATTCAAAGTTTGCCATTTCCTTCATTTCCCTATTGTGCTTGCTGGCCTTCTTACCACTTCGGGGGCAATCCTTGTTCCAAAACTATGGCGCGGTCGGCATCGATGAAGTAGGCGGCACCATCGTCGCTGCCCCCAATGGCAATCTCGTCGTGGGCGGCAGTTCCGGCCTCGATGCGATGGTGATGATGGTGACGCCGCAGGGCGACATCCTGTGGGCACGTCAGTTTGCAAACAGCGACGTCGTTCGGCAAAAGATCGCCAGCCTGGCCATCACGCCCGACGGGGACATCGTCGGCATCGGAAACACCGAACCTGCAAACGGCTTTGGGAGACGAGATGCCTTCATCTTCAAAATCAGCGCCACCGGCACTTTGATCTGGAGCAAGCGCGAAACGCATCCCCTGGACATTTTCATGGACAAGGTAATCGCGCTGAGTGCCAATGAATACCTCGTCTCCTGCGGCTATTTCTACCCTCTGACGCCGAATCTCGATGTCGTGCTGGCAAAATTTGACGCACTTGGCAATCTCACGCAGCTCAGCGACCGGTATGACCTTGCCCCCAGCTATTACCTCGATGACCCCTTTGGCCTGATCAGCCCCAACGGTGTCGACACCTATGTTTCGGGCCGATTGTATGCCGATGGTGGCTCGCCAGCATCAATGCGGCCCTATCTGGCCAGATTTGATGCCAATTTCGACTTGACCTGGGTCAATTATTATCTGCTGGATGCAAACCAATTGGCCAGGATCTATGGCACGTTCCTGACCGCCTCGGGAAATGACCTCGTGATGCTCACGGTCGGCAACCGCACATCCTCGCAGCCCGAGTACAGTCTCGGTCTCATCAAGACCACGGCCGCCGGGCAGTTGATTTGGTCCCGGGAATACGACATTCCAAGTTCCATCAATGAGGTTTCCTTTGGCTTAGTGGAGACAAACCAGGGCTATTGCATCTTGGGAACAGTTGCCACCGCCGACCTCGTGCTGGTGCAGACCGATTGGGATGGTAATCTTCTGTGGTCCAAGGTCATCGATCGCCCCGGCAACCTCGCCCTGGAATCTTGGACGTCGGCAGTCACATTTTCCAACGGTAAGATCTGGGTTACGGGTACTGAAAACGGCACCGACGCGCAGATTGTGCTGGCCAGCATCGATCAGTATTCGCAACTCAATACAGCGCGTAAGAATGTTTTGATCCCTCAAAATAAATTATTAAAAGCATCCGGATTCGATATGATTGGATTTCACCCATCCATTAGTGAGTTGAAAAACCTTTTTTCGGAAGGTAAAT
>JANMIM010000309.1:0-3702 GCA_031375795.1 Bacteroidota bacterium | reverse complement strand
GCCGGCTGCACGGGCGTCCAGACGGCGACCGACCTGCTGTAGCTCTGAGCCCAGTAGTCGCCCGAGCCCTCGCTCAAGCCATTCACCTGAGACAAGTTGCCAGAGGTGGCCCAATCATGCAGGCCATGCCCGAGCTCGTGCAAGATCACGTCGGCATCCTCTGCATCGTCCACTCCGCCCTCGCCAAATGCGATCTGCCCCGTGCCGCCCAGGTAGTGGGAATTGTCGGCACCATTGAGGCCCGATGGATCGAAACGCATGCCGCCTGCATATTGGAAAGGCATCAGTGAAATGGCCAAGGTGACGTTGATGTACCGCAGGGAATTGTCGAGCAGGTAATAGGTCATCGAGGCCTCAAAGCCATCCTGGGAGCGGTTAAAGGTGAATGCCGAGCTTGCCTGCGAAAACAATCCCTTGGCAGGCGCCTCGAAATCCCTGATTTCGGCATAGGGACCGACGAGACTGTGAATCCCGCCGAGGAAGGTGATGCTGTTGAGTGTGCGCGTGAAGACCTGGGCTTGAAGTGTGGCATTGGTGGCATCGCTGCCATCGACGTAGGCACCTGCATAGGCTTGGCCAGCGCTGCTGAGCGGGTCTGGGTCAAAGGTGCTGCCAGTCCCGTTCACGACGGCGGGCAGCGGTATGGGCGGGGCATCGCAGACGACAGGCGTCGACACCACGGGCTGCGGTGCCAAGACACCGTTGAGGCCGACCGGCTCGCGGCGGCGGTTCCTCGGATGGTAGTAGCAGGAAATGTCTTGGCATTTGAAAATCTCGGACGTTTTGGCATCCACCAAAGCCTCCCAATCGCCGATCGGCTCGGCACCCACCAAGCGCACCTGCCAGGCAAGACGCGTGGCATTGTGTGCCCTGTACACCACGAGTTTGGTTTCGTCCAAGTCCACCTGGCCACTCAGGCCAATGTGGGCGGCGATCAAGTCGCGGGCTTCCTGTTGGGTGAGCGTGGGCATCACGTCAAAATTGGGATCCACTGCCTGGTAGCCGTTGAGCACGTAGGTGATGAAATTGTCGGGCGAAATATTGACCACCGTCTCGCTCGGATAGACTTGCACGCCGCGGTGAAACTGGGAAAAGCGCAAAGTCGTGCCTGCAAGATGGCTGCGGCTCGTGCGCAAGCTCATGTCTTGCAATGTGGAATCAGCCAATCCCAAAAGCCTTGCATGGGAGGAAAGGTAGTTACGGGCAGCGGTCTCGGCATCCACACCCATTGCCGGAAGGCGCAAGTTGTAGATGGCCAATGGCTTGCGTGTCCATTCGCTCATGCGCATATCACCCTCCAAGTACCAAGGATCGACGACATTCAAGGGAATCTCAAAACTACGGGAGGGCTGTGGTTTCTGGGCGAAAGTGACGCCTGTGAAACCCAAAGACAACAGCATTCCAACCAAGAGGATGTAAAGCTTCTGACGCATACGATTACCAATTTCTCCCCACGAATGTCGCAAGAATTATCGCGATTCACAAAATCAAAATCACCCTGATGTCGTGCATTTGCATGAAAGCGATTATCTGCGACGCGGGGTCCCGCCCCCGCACGGTATGGATGAACCAAGCAACCCCGGGGAGAATCGGCGATTCCACGGCGACATGACAAACGAAAAAACGCGGATGCCTGCAATCAAGCAAGCATCCGCGTCTGTGGCAGATGCAGTGGCGACCGAGGCCTACTCGAGAATGAGCTTGCGCACCAAGTTGCCTTGTGCCGACTCGACTTTCACAAAGTACAGGCCTTTGCTCAGCTTCGCGAGGTCCAGCACACGGTCCAGACGGTCCACGCCGAGTGCAGATTCCTCATACACGACTTGCCCGAGAGCGCTCATCACCTTGATTTTGAGGTCGGAATTCATCGCGAGCTGTAGTGCCAGGTGCACTTGCTCATTGGCGGGGTTGGGCCAGAGGTCCAATTTCATGCCTTGAGGCCCCGATGTACCCACGATGCCGATGTAGATGTCTTGTTCGTAAGTGTCTTGGCAGCCGGTCGCGCTCGTCGTGCGCAGGCTCACGTGGTACACGCCAGCCGTTGCAAATGCATGCGTGGGGTTCTGCAACGATGACAAGGTGCCATCGTCAAAGTTCCATGCCCAGACGGTGGCATTCGTGCTCTGGTCGATGAAGTTCACCACCTGCGCAACCGCAGCGGTCGTCGGCGCATTGTACATCGCCGTGGTGCCACCGGTGGAGCCTTGCGACGACCAGTGCGCGACAAATCCAGCATAGGTCACGCTGCCATCTGAGATGAACCGCAACGTAAGCGCACCGCCCGAGCCCACGATGAGACCGCCGCCGTTGGGGAGCGTGTTGCCGCTGTAGCCGCCGATCAATGGTGCTGAGATACCCACGCCATCATAGATGTACAAGGAGTCAAAGTAGGTTTCCAATTCCATCAATGAAAAATAGACCGACACTTGCGTCGCCCCCGGCGGGCTGATGATGGCCATGCTCTGCACGTTGTCGGAATAGGGACCATTGCCGCCATCGTCCATCAACGTACCCTCGCAGCCGACAAACGTGGCCGTGCCATTCGTTGGCAAGGTATTGATCTGGCAGGCGATGTTGTTGGGGTCATAGGTGATGCAACCATTGCACACGGTCGTGTCGCAACCGATGCTGTTGCAGGCGATCAGCGTCACCGAATATACACCCGGCGTCAAGTATTGGTGGTTGGGATTGGGGGATGTCGAGGTACCGCCATCGCCAAAATTCCAGTTCCAAGTATTGGGATGATCGACGCTCTGATCGGTGAAGTTCACCGAGCCATCGCAAGTGAGCAGCGGCAATGCCCCAAAATTGGCGGTCGGAGCCGTTGTCACTTGGAAACACTCAAAACCGATGTCAAACCCAGAATAGGTCACACTTCCGTCTGAGGTAAATCGCAGGGTGACCGAGCCTGTGTTGGAGGTCACGGTGCCACCGCCGGGGAGCGTGAAGCCCGAATAAGCTCCCAGCAATGGACTCGACGTATTGGGGCCGTCGAAAATATAGAGGGAATCAAAGAAATCCTCCATCGCAAAACTATTGAACGTGAGCACAATGTAGTCTGCGACCGGCGGGGTGATGGTCACGGTGGTATTGGCGTTGTCGGGGTAGTCGCCGGCTCCACCAGGATCTTGAATCGAGCCGATGCAATAGCTGATCAAGGTGTTGCCGGTGGGTGGCAGCGTGACCACACAGGCGATGTTGGTGTCCAATACCACGTAGTTGGGCAAGGTGATGCTGTCCTTGACGCCGGTGCAACCGGTCACCACGAGTTTCACGGTATAGCTGCCCAGCGCGTTGTAGACGTGGGTCGGATTGGCGGCCGTGCTCGTGCCGCCGTCGCCAAAGTACCACATGAAGCTCGCGCCAGAGTTGGAATTGTTCAAGAAGTTGACCGTCGCGGGGGCATCACAAAAGGTGTGCGGAGTGGCCTGAAACGCAGCCAATGGCGTATTGTTCCATGGTCCACCGACGCCCACGGCATACCAGGCATTGGCAGTCTGGATCATCTCGGTGTTGCAAGCGCCATAGAGGTCGCTGGCCGCTTGGATGGCATAGAATCGGGCGTCTGCATAATCGGAGCTTGGCGTGAGGTAAACGCTGAGGTTGCGGAAGGCGATCTTCTCGGCCTTGGTCCAGCCGAGGCCGGCCACCGAGTAGGCATTTCCCAGCGCGTTGGTGGCGGTATCCCCTTCGGTCAGGATG
>JANMIM010000304.1:0-3300 GCA_031375795.1 Bacteroidota bacterium | reverse complement strand
GCGACGGCGAGCTCGAGGAGCGAATCGCCCTCGACCTCAAAGGGTCCCATGGGCTTCATGCCCACGATGCAACTCACGGTTGAAAAGGTAAGACTGCCAGGATTGAGGGCGTTTTGGGCATAGTAACCGTTGTAGGTGCCGCCCCATCCCCAGTTCATGTGGTAGAGGTCCGGGCTGGTTTGGTAGCCGTCGCAGACCCAGATGTGGGCACCGCCATTGTAGGGCACGATGCGCCCGGCGTTGAGTTCGGTGCGCAGCAGCACGTCCCACTGGGCATCGGTATAGATGAGCTTGCCGCGGCCCTGGGTGCTGAGGCTGTAGCGGAAGTATTGTTTCATGGCATCGGCGAGTGCAGAGAAGAAGCAGGTGCTCTCGACGGTGCCGTAGTTCATGTCGAGTGCGATGCCGCAGTGGCTCATGAGTTGGGCGACGGCGGGGTTGGCGGCAGTGACATTGTTGGGCATGGCGGCCCAGTTGTAGGTGGTCAGGCCATAGTTGGCCGACTGAAGCGGATAGGAGGGCGGGGTGTATGAATGACTGCCGTAGCCGGTGGTGGGCCAGGCATGAAACTTCATGCTTTGCGCCAAGGCCGTGGCCCCACAGCCCGTCCATACCCGGCTACATGAGCCAGCCGCATCGACAGGGCAACTGGCATTGTAATAGCAGCCTTGGTTCCAGGTCGTGCCGAGCAGGGGTGGCACGATCACGGGCGGCAGGTACCCGGCCCATATGACGGCAGGCAAGCTGGCGGACTGCACAAATGGTCCAGACCGCCATCGCGCCCAGGCGGCCTCGATCTCGGTGGTGGCTGGGATGTCGTTGCGCGCGATGTGATCGATTTGCCTCGACCATTCCTCCAGCATCGCATCCAGCCCCGGTACATGCACGCGCGCATCAAATCGCCCCTCATCGCAGATTCCCAACACGGGCCGCGAGCGGTCGTCGGCTGCGATCAATACAAAGCCGCCCTGCAGGAAATTGACGGCATGGATCACAGGACGCTGCTGCCACCGCAACACCTGCACCGATGCGACATCCAAGAGGGGGCTCGCATGAGGCTGCTGTGCATAGACGTGCCTTGCGATCTGGGCCGCTTCCTGTCGCGTTACCGAGGCGGCCATGGACGACCCAAACCCAAGCAAGGCAAAGCAAACAAATACGATGTACCGACGCATTCTTTCAGCGATTGAGACGATAAGTTCCGCATTCTCCCAACCAATGTCAAGCGATTCATCGCTTCCATTGTGCCGATCGGGCTTCAAATCGAGCATCAAGCTTGGTTGGGAAGAGACAGCGTGCACCGACGTGGCGGCTAGCGGAAAAAATTGACAACTCTGCCTGAAGGAGCGATGGTGCAGTTGAGGCAGGTAAACGGCATCGATTTCCAAGGACATAAAGTGTATAGGCAATCGATGTCATTTTGCGGCCTTTGTATCATGTATGACCGTTGATGACAGGCTATGCTTCCATATCTCCATGTAAGAATTCTTGCAAAAATCACCGCAATTCTCCTGTGCTGCGCTGCTGCCACCTTGCGGGATCCCCAGAAATGTCAATTGTAGAAGCACAAAAACTGCAAAACAAAATTTTGTATCCAAGCAAAAAGCAACCTCCTCGATGGAGATGGGGGCTCGAGATTTCGTTTCACTGGCATTGAAGGGGCAGCGGCCTCCGTTCGTAGCTGTTGGGAACAAATTCGTCTAATTTCGGAACATAGGCCGCTCTGCTGGCTTGTGCGCAGCAAAAGAGTTGTTATATTTGCACATTGGGTGTCTGGAATGTGGGTAACGTATGCCTCATGCTTGCGTGTATTCGTAGGTTTTGGGGATATACGGAAACGGTTAAAATGCCCTTGCGATTCTACAATTTGAGCGTTGCAGCTTTTTGGTTGGTCGCGATACATTGAGGGTGGCACATTAGATTAGGTATAGGTAGGTAATTGTATATGAAGACTATGTTTACTCGAGTAAAACGTTTCCTTTCTTGCTGCTTGCTCTCATCCTCGATCTTCTTGGGAGGAATAGGTTTGGGAAGCAATGGCTTGAAGGCCGAAGGTACGGCGCAAGCCATGCCCAATCCTGCCAACGGTACCGGTCTGCTTTGCTCTCCTGCCACGGGTGCAGGCCCGTTGCTCGGTGCAGCCGCCGAAAACCGCATCAAATTCAATATCCAAAACCACACGATAGAGAATCTCTATTTTGGATTGGCATGTTATACCCGCACGACCCCGCTTACCGGCATCGTGGCCAATGGTTTCTACAGAATCATTGACCCGCTGGGCGCAGTGGTCGCTGGCCCTACGGCAATCCCTGGAGCTGGTGCGGGCTTCATCAATACCTACGCCAGCGCCGTCGCCGGCCCCAACGTGGGTGGCTTGAATCCCACTGGCTACAATCCATTGAACTTTGACCCCACCATGAACGGGGACTACTATATAGAGATCTACCGCAGCAATACTGCAGGTGCGACCCTGCTCGCGGGAAACCCGGGCGAGATGTACAGCATCTACTTTGACTTCACCGTTTCTGAGCCCACCTTCGTCGTAAAGCCAGGCCGCGTGCATAGCCAGAAATGGTCGTTCATTTGCTATGATCCACTGGCCGCCAACTTCACCCCAGGCCTCAATTTCTCCTTTGAAGGAAACTTTTTTGCCATGACCCAAGACAGTTCGGTCGTGCAGGTCGACTTTCGCAACGGTTTCCGCCCACTGGGGTACGTGTTGGCGATGAACTACTACGGAGTGAACAATACCTCCAACTTTCCTGTCGATCGTGTCTCGGTCTACACTGGTACGGTGACCCCGAGCTTCCTCAATGGTTACAAGGTGTTTCTTTCCGATCCAGATGTAGTCGCTTTCACAAGGTCCACTGCAGCAACCGCCCCGGCCATCACCAACAACGTCTTTGGCTGTCCGGGGAATTACTTCATCCCCTTTTACATCGACAAGCCGGGTGATGTGGCCTTGCTACTCGACCTCAACGGTGTCTTGGGCTACCAACCTGCCACGGCAGACGTCGTCATCGAGCAATATGGCCTCGCAGCAGGAAGCCATGTGATTGCTTGGAATGGATTGAATGGCTTGGGTGTGCCTGTGAGCGGCGGTTTGCCCGTCGACATCACGGTCACCATTTTCCGTGGTCGTACCAATATCCCCATTTTTGACGCGGAACTGAACCAAAATGGCTTTTCGGTCAACGGTATTTCCCCCGTGGCTGGCGCACGCAAGCTCTACTGGGCAGACAACACGCTAGCTCCTTTTGGCACATGTCCTGCCGGTGCGAGTGCTGCCGTTCAGGGCAC
>JANMIM010000475.1:0-4821 GCA_031375795.1 Bacteroidota bacterium | reverse complement strand
GTGCAGAACAAATTGAATCCCGGCACGTTCTATCATTGGCGATTTGTGCCAATGCCGAGCACCGCGCCCCGGGCCCTCCAAAGGATCGGTTTTCGCTTTCGGTAAAATTGTTGTTATTTTGCAATATGGTTATTGTACTCCTCTTCGTCTTCCATTGGTATTTTTCCCTGTTTTTTCAGTCATTCTTTAATCACAGGTATGCCGCCCACCAAATGTTCAAGATGAGTCCCTTTTGGGAAAAGGTTTTTTTTGTCGGCAGTTGGCTGGCAAATGGCTCGTCTTACCTGAGTCCCAACGTGTATGGGATCCTGCACCGGTACCACCACGCGTATGCCGATACCGAATTGGATCCGCATTCACCCAAGTACGATAAGAATCTGTTTGCGATGATGTGGCGTACCCGCAAGGAGTACCTGGCCATCTTTGAGCGCAGCCGTCCCATCGAAGCCAAATTCTTGAAGAACCTGCCCGATTGGCCCAGGTTTGACAATTTTGCAGAGCACATCGCGACACGCGTGGCTTTTGGAGCCGTGTATGTCGTGATCTATGCCCTGCTTGCAACGGCTTGGTGGCAGTGGCTGTTCCTGCCCATGACCATGGTGATGGGACCCTTGCATGGCGCGGTCATCAACTGGTTTGCCCACAAGTTTGGCTACACCAATTTTGAACTCAAGGACACGAGCAAGAATTTCTTGCCGGTCGATTTCCTCATGTGGGGCGAAAGCTACCACAACAACCACCACAAAAACGGCTCCAGCCCCAATTTTGGTTACAAGTGGTGGGAGATCGACCCGATGTGGCCGGTGATCAAGGCGCTCAACTGGGTGGGCATCATCCAACTCAGGAACAAGCCCGCCAAGACCAATTTCAGCATCCGGTTCAGTCCCAAGGAAAATGCCCGCATCAAGGCAGCCCTTGCGAGCCTGCCACACCTGCGCAATGCCCCGAGCATCATGCCCGAGCGCAAGCTCAGCTATCTCCTCAATTCCTGGAAACAATTTGTCGATGCCGACTGGAAAGGCAACCTCACAGATTATTACAACAACATTCACGTTCGTGAGGAGTTGCAGGTGATTTTGGAGAATGCCAACAGCTCGCTGCGGAAAAAGATCGCCGGCATGGTCGAACCATTCGACCAGCGTTTCCGCTCCAAGATGAAGCCGGTGGACATGCAGAAATTCAGGGACAAGTGGATCCTCAAAGGAAAGAATTTCTGGCAGACCCACTCGATCTACCAAGGCGAATTCGCCTGAGGCCTGTCCTGATCAAAGATCCTATCGATGCGCAGCTTCCAATCCAGGTTGGGGGCTGCGCATTTGCTTTGGTCCCCCAGGCAAGATGCAGGCCGTACTAAAAAGTGGATGGCCGCTGGTGGAAAAGTTTCTTGGTTCAGCTGCGGTCCCCCCATCGGAAATCTCGGAACGAATTGGTAGATTGGCCTTGCGAATATGTCATCGCTGGGATCTGCCCCGTCTAAGCCCAATTGTCTATGAATAAGAACGCCAAAATTCAAAGGAAAAGCAAGGAGGACCCCAAGCCTTTGCAGCAAAAGCAGGCTGGTGGCAAGTCCATGGCTCCGCCGCCATTTGCCCTGGAGTCGCTGCCCATGCAGAAAAAAGAGGCCAAGGCCAGTGCCGGCTCGGCTACAAAACTGACCCCTGAGGTGAGCGACAAGATGGGGAAGGCCATGAAGATGGATTTCAGCGATGTGAAAGTTCACCCCAACTCTGAAAAAGCAGTCGCCGCTGGCGCGCTTGCATTCAGCCAAGGCTCAGAGATTCACTTCGCCCCCGGCCAATACGACCCAAACTCCAAGAAGGGGCAGGAGTTGATCGGGCACGAACTTGCCCACACCAAGCAGCAGGCAGAAGGCCGCGTGAAGGCCGATGGAGAAGTCGGCGGCATGGCACTCAACAGCGACCCGACCCTGGAGCGGGAGGCGGATGAAGTGGCCAAGCAATTGCCGAACTCGGATACCGCTTCAGAGGCCGCGAATCCTGTGCAGCGCAAAAAGCCAGACGCCAAGGGCAGCGCCCCGGTGCAGCGGTTCAAGATGCGGGAGGAGGACATCGCGAGGTATCCCAAATTTGCGCAGTTTGTGGCCAACCAGATGCCCAACAACATCAATGACCCACGATTGGTGCACTTTTTAAAGAAATTTGGCGAGGACAAAAGTGAAAACAAGCGCGACATGCGTGCTGACCTTGCTTGGGGCTCCGGTCCTGAGATCCATCCATTCAGCCTGCCCAGCAGCAAAGTGAGCTTTGCCAGCAATGCGGGTTCAGAGGTCATACGCCTGAGCCGCAAGGACATCGAAGGCTTTGAGAAAAACGAAACCATTCAGCAACAGTTTCATCAATTGGTGCTGGAATCCAATATCTTGAATGGTTACACCCAGTTTTTGGACGACCAGGATGGCCAGGACTACTATGGCAAGGAGGGCAAGCTGCTGGAGAAAGCGGAGTTTGGACACGACATCGAGACGGTATGGGATGCCAAAGACGCCCGACGCGGCAAATTTGGCAAGGGGGAGTGGGAGATGAAGGTGGTCAGTGCGCAGGGCCCCAATCCCCAGCGCATTCGGCTCTGGAACTCTGCCAATGCAGATGGCGCCTATGATGCAAAGCCCGGATTGTCGTTTTCGGTGACTTCGGGAAACCACGATGATTTCATGATTCGCACGCAATTCCTGCCAGAAGGCAAGGATGCTGGCAGAGACGGCGACTATAAAAACAGCGAAATGCTCACCAACAAGGTCGGCAAGGACCAATACATGGTACGCTCTGAGCACAATGGAGACGGCGACCGCCAAGACTTGGTCTTGATGGTCACCAAAAAATCTGCATCCAGATAGGGTGCCTACCGCACATGGCCAGACAAGCCAAGCCAGCGATGGTTTGGCTTGTTTGCGTTGCTGGCTTGCCATTCTGCGGCTGGCTGGCAAGGCAGTTTGGATTGAGATTGTCTGTCAGCAAGGCATGCGCCTGGTCATCAGGCTGCGACTTGGAGGAACCCGCAGCCTGTATTGATTTGATGCGATAAAATAATGTTCTTTTGTAAAATTTCAATGGCCTGTAATAGAGTTGATTGCAGATTTTGTAAAGTGTGGATAAATAAAGTCAGCTTGACGCAAAAAAAGATCCGCAAAAGCACCAAAAGTTGTACAATTGCCGATTGTAACGTTACGTTTTCATTCATCATTTGAGGTACAAGGAAGATCGGCGTAGACAGGGTTGCGATGCCAATGAAAGGACCGCGAACCTTGTGTGCAGATGATCTGAAATTATTGGTATTCACAGAAGAAAATGATTCATCCATCTACAGAACTGCGATTCATAGGCCCCGAGGTGGGTTATGGCGTATTTGCCACGGCATTCATCCCCATGGGAACCATTACCTATGTCGAAGACGAGTTGGAGGTCAGGATCCCCGAAGCCCAGTTTCTTTCATTTCAGGCTCCGATCCAGGCGATCTTGGAGAAGTACTCCTACATCGATGCCGAAGGGGTGCGGATCATGAGCTGGGATTTTGCCAAATATGTGAACCACAATTGCAGCTTCAACTCCATCAGCACCGGCTATGGCTTCGAGATCGCCATTCGCGACATTCAGGCCGGCGATGAGATCACCGACGAATACGGCATCTTCAACCTCGAGTACCCGATGGATTGCTATTGCGGCAGCCCCAATTGTCGACGCAAGGTGAAGCCAGAGGATTTTGATGCCATGTACAAGGAGTGGGACGCCAAGATCCTCGGCGTGATGCCGGATATGAAGCGTGTGGCCCAGCCGCTGTGGAGCCTCATCGACCCAGAGCTCGTGCGGCAACTGGAAGGTTACCTCAAAGGACACGAGAGCTACCGATCGGTCTACAACCTGCGCCGCCGCAACCTCAAGGCGGTCGTCTGAAAGGCAGCTTTTCAAATCCCAAGGAGCAGGCTCATAAAATGTGCAAATCCGAAGTTTACGGCTGTGAATGAGGCATTTGAAGCCTTCACATAGCCCAACAATTGGTTCTTTCCTTAAAAGGACACAGCCCCGACAAACAAAAAGGGCTGCCTTATGGCAGCCCTTTTGCTTTGACGGGAGTCTTGACAATTAGTCATCTATGCCCTCAAAGGGCTCATCCATGTTCTCGTCTTCGCTATCACCGTCGGGGCTATCCTCGCGGTCAAAGTCCTCGCTGGGTTCTTCCTTTTCCTCGGGCTCGGTAAAGATGGACCGCAACATCTCATCCAGTTTGATCAGATACATCGTGTCCGTGTCTTCATCGACCAATTCCACACCCTTGAAGCGTTTGCCAGTATGGTCTTGAAAGGTCAAAATGACCGCAGGCGTGACACCATCGGGAAATTGTTTTTGGAACAGTGCCAGCATGGCAGCATCCAATTTTTCATAACTCTTAATGACCTTCTTCATGTCAATAAAAATCAGCAACCGTTTTATTCCCTCCCAACACGAAGGGACTGTACATCTTCCACGCGAAAAAAGCCCCATGTTGAACTTCCTCCGGGTTTCGGCGTGAAAAGTGCAAAAAAAATCGGGAACGCAAGAAATTTTTCTTTCAACCCGGCAAGATCCTTGACCAATCTTCTGGACAAATCTAGCCCAATAGCCGTTCATGGCCCTAAAATCATGGAAAATGATATTTTCGGAAGGGGGAGCATGGCACGAATTTTTCGTTCTTTTCGAAATCTTGGCTCGTGGCAGGGGGGGGATCACGCCGGCAGGCGATAGGCACAAGCGGGATGGCCGATAGGTCTCACTGGTCGCACGCCCCGGGGCTTTTGGGGCGAGCGTGGCTGATCACGAAGGCGGTGCC
>JANMIM010000176.1:0-14184 GCA_031375795.1 Bacteroidota bacterium | reverse complement strand
CATCTTCCTCATCCCAAAGTTCCATATCCTCCTTTCCTTCAATTCTGGTTGAGATACTAATGCTGTCGATCAACGTTCTCCAATCGAGCCACTCTCGCCTTATCGGATGATTCAATAACTTACCAAAAAGTTCCTTTCGATAATTAGAGGTCGAACGCAAATAGTTTTTTTTGAATAGCATTGTTGGGAATAGCCCAATGAACCAATCGTCATGGAATGGGTTTTCGAATAAATTTGGATAAATCGGAAATGGGAATTTCCCGGGATCTCGATATGCCAGGGCAATTGAACATTGATTTCCTCCACGTTCTTCCGCCGACCAAGTTTCATAGGACACCTTTTTATTCATGAAATATCCCTGAATTTCCTTGAATAGCTCAGGGAAGCCAATCACAAGCTCAGAAATAATCAATCGGAACTGTCTAAAATTTGAGACGTGCTGGAACAGCTTTTTATGGATTTCAAGAGAACAGATGTTCGACATTATAGTTTCCAAGCCAGATTTGATCGAAGCAATAACCTCCTTAGGAAGCTTATGAATCACATTTCGTGTCGATTGTTCAATTGTACAAGAGGGAGTATCATTGCCCAAAATATCCTCGATGATCAATTTGATACATCGATTATTCCAAGCCATAGAGTACACGTTTCTCATCTTTATTGACCACAACTCGAAAAGATCTTCGCGCTCTTGTATTATTTGGAGAAAATCATCAATGGCTGTACTATTTTCCCCAACCCAGATTACTTCGGTGAAAGATGGTGCCGAAAGTGCCATAGTGGAACGCCACTCTTGAGGCAAGAATAAATAGGAATTGGGGTTATGCTTGCTTGGTTTCCCTGCTCTAAATCTTGCCCTGATTCGTTCCACACGATCAATGAGCTTTCCAAGCCTGAAATTTTCACGTTCAAAAGAAACAATGACAAGATTTTTAAAGCCCGTCTCTTCATCTGAGTTTAGTTGTTCGAGTTGGGCTAGATTTATACTTTGAAACTGTACTCTCGAATCGGAGTCAATACAGATTACGTTCTCCAAATGGGACAAGATAGAAATTTCATCTTCAGCTCTTACCTCTGCAAGACTATCTAGGGAATGGTCACTATTTAATACAACAAAAGAACTATTCTCAAAATTGAGACCCATTTGGGTGTCTATAGCCTCTATGGCAAATTTTCTTTTGTCAAAATTCTGTTCTAAAACCGCCTTAGAATCCTTTTTGAGGAGATTTATCATTGTGCGGGGTTTGATGGATTTCAAATGGGCATGGGGCAAATTTAGAACTTCTTTAAAGAATTCAGCCAATTTGCGAATTCTCTGCTTTTCACTCTTCTTTAGCTTGAAAGACCTCCTGGCGCTACCAACATTGGGTGGAGCTTCTATTGGCTTGGATAACTGGGTAGCAAGTATTTGCATTTGTTCATTAAAAAAATCGCATCCTTCAAAGCGTTCGTCTTTCTCATTTTGGAGATGGTATAGGTACTGATAAATTGCAACAAATTCCGACAGAAGTGAAATTGGTATTGTAACCTCACCAATAAGATGTAAGTGAACAAATTTGACTAATTTAGATTCTTGGTTCATTTCATGATCAAGAACCTTAAAGAAGTAGAATAAATCTTGCTTAAAACTTGCTTTTTCTGGTGCAGACATCAATGAATATGGCAAATCAAATCGCTGATCCTCGTGTTCAAGGAGACTGGATAGCCTTGTAGAAATATGTAGATCAATATCATACATCACACCTTGTAATTTTGGTTAGCGATTGTTGCGATCAAATTAACCGCATAAAGAGAAAGTAAGTGGAAAACATGAAGACGATTCCTTTGGAGTCCTAGTTCTTGAACCTGAAGATATCCATGCTCAATTTCGAGTTGGCTGATTAATTCACCTATCTCATCAACCAGCAATGTTGGTTCGGTATGATTTTCAGAGGATTTTTGGGATTCATACAATTTTTGCAATATTTCTCCACTTCCAATCCTTTCCGAGAATCCATTGTTAATATGCTTCAAGAATAGGTCGCCTTTGGGTATGTTCTTGATTTTGTTTTCAAGTTTTTTGAAAGTGCTGTCGGCAATCGCTTGAGTATTGTAGCCATCTCCAATGCCATAGTATATAGTCGTGTACCATTTACTGCCTACGAGTGCAGACTCATTGAAGGCAGAGAAATTACTCAGGCTGACCACAACATTATCTTTCTTAAACGGATGTCTTCGGAATTTGGCATTGCCTTTTTTGGTAGGAGGGCGGTCAAAGGCTCGCGTCGTGAAAGTATTGAGATTGCAATCAAGCTTAACAATTGTTTCCATACTGATGATCGGGTGTTTCCTTTGTCTTTTCCCAAGCGACATGAGAAGCATTTTGGCAATTGAGCTACTTAGGTGGGGACAAACAGCATTTCCAACCATTTTCCATTTGGAGCTTTCCGAACCCAAAAATTGAAAAGTTACCGGAAAACCCATCAAGCACGCCCCTTCTCGAACTGTCGGCCCGCGGAACTCTCCATCACCAATTCGTTCAAGCTCTGCTTTGTAAATGATTGACTCTCTTGAAGTGCCAATGTTAGTTGCTGTGACGGTTCTACTTGGGTTATTCTCATTTTCTGGGAATGCCATCCTCCCCATATATGGATGATTCAGTTTATGAAACTTTGAACTTCTCCATTGAGATTCATATAATCCCGTATCATAGAAGTGATCCGTTAGCATTGCCAGAGGGACAGAGACAGATTCATAATTGGGGTCGTTGATAATTCTGTTGGACTTTTTGGAAAATGGGGATGGAATTTGTTTCTTGAATTCTCCTAAAATTCTCCATTTTTTTTGATTTGAGTTGGTGATTTCTTCCCAATGGGTTTGAATTGGTTTAGGGAAATTTGTAAAGCCGAACACTTCTCCAACGATTGCCCGCAAGCGGTTCTGCGGCGAACCATAGTCAACAGAATTGAGGACATGCATTTTTCCCTTCAAAGATATTGCAACGGCATCTGGATCGTATTTGTTGTTTTCCGCCCATTCATCAAGAGCAAGATTCCTGAAAGTGTACTCATCCTTCAAATACCTAATCGACTTTGGCACGTTTTCCATTACCCAGGCTTTCAGGATAGAATTTGGCATAAACTTCTTAATTGCAACTATTCGAAGAAAACTATCAATTAGCCTTAGCCCCATTGATTTGTCACTTTTTCCTGAGCGATTGGAATTGCTAAAGCTGATGCACGGCGGACTTCCAATAATAACTGAAGTGTCTGGCAGGGACTCAATATAACTGATTGAGAGGTCAAGCAAATCAATGCAAGTACAGTCAAGTCCAAAGTTTGAATTGTATGTTTCAACGGCAGGAAGATACTTGTCCATCCCATGAACAATCCGGAATCCCTGCTGCCTGAATCCTTCAGAAAACCCTCCCGCTCCACAAAACACATCCATCACTGTCAGTGATTTCTTATCATCAAGGTGTTTTTCAGCCTTTTGCATTCGTTTTTTTAATCATTGTACTCCATGAATATGAAAAAACTGCCCCAAAGTGACTTACGATTTACCTTGCCCAAGATACGTGATTGAGCTATCAGTTCAAAAGCCCGGGTTGGAATTTATGGGAAGCCCTCTAAGTTTCATTGCAATGACGTTTTGGCAGCCTTAATTCCAATCAGTTGAAAGAATATCTTATCGTTGGTGGAAAGTGCATTGAACTTTTGAGAAGACATAAGCCTAGGTCGGCCTACGTCTTCTCAAATTTGAACCTACTTGGCCCTTTTAGCTTGTAACTTGAAGTAAGCATGATGCCAAGACATATATGCTTCGTCATTCCCTTTTACGACGGCTTGCTCATAAGCAATCATGGCTTGCTCCAAGTCTCCTTGGGTTTCATGGATTTGGCCAATCAATCGGAGTGCATTTGTCCCGTTCTCAACATCGTCGATTGCTTTTTCGAAACATTCGCGAGCCTTGTCGAGGTTTTCAATATCTTTCCAGTAGTGGCCAAAGTTGTACCACGCCCTAAGAAGGTCGGGCTGCAATTCAACTGCATGCTGGTAGGCGACTTTGGCTTCATTGGTGCGATCAAGGTGCAATAGACACGACCCAACCTGATCCCAGGCGTCAGCATGTAAAGGATCGATTTCGAGAACCCTCTGAAAATCTTGCAACGCTGGCTCGTACATTTGTTGAATCACCTTGAACCAGCCTCGATTGTAGAGTGCCTTTACGTGATCCTGCTCGCGATCCAAAACCTTGTTGATCCAATGAAGGGCTTGCAAATACTCGAATTTGTAGAAATGAGCTTCGGACAAGCTCATCAAATCTTCAATGGACGTGTCAGCCTTTGCTTTCAGCTCTTGTTTGATTCGTTCGTATTTCATAAGATGTGGTAGGGCCACTCTGGGATCCCACACATTGATCCTGAGTATCCGACGCATATCCTCTTCGTTGATGGTTTCGAACCCCAGCGAATACTCCAGACAATAGACCGAAAAGAGGGCATCAATGTTTTGTGGATCGATTTGAGCGGCCTTTCGATAATCCTCCAATGCCTTTTCCTGTTCAAATACCTGAGCATAGGTCGCTCCTCGGTTGAGATAACCCTCAATGCAATTTGGAAACAATTCGATCATTTTTGTGTACAAATGTATGGCCTCCAATGGTAGTCCTCTGTCCGCCGTTGCATCTGCAAACAACCGCAAGTAGGCCACCTTGGTTGGGTTGAGCTTCCATGCAGTTTCAAAACAGGGAACGGCCATATTAAATTTTTCGTCGTTGAAATATTTGAGTCCCTTTTCAAATTGGAGATAGGCTTCAATCTCAGAATCGGAGGCATCGCTTGATGGGCAGTCCGACAATTCTTGCTCGATGATATCCTTCCACAGCCAATCTTCTTCGATGCGCTCCATCAGCTTGGAGACGGAAGGGGTGTGTTGGAAACCCCATGTGCTGCATTCATTAAGGGCTTTTTGCTCCATTGCCGCTCGATTTCGCAACTGTGCAGCACCGATAGTGGCAACAGGATTTCCTTCGAATGGGGACAATTGCATTTGCTTGAACCTTTCCTTGGCCAACTTCCGTGATCCCAAGTCCAAGACAAGTGCCTCAAAATTCCAATCCAGAAGCTCTCCCTTTGAGTTGGAGAGCAAGATAGCAAGCTCAGAAAGGCTTATTTTGGGGGATTTTCTTCTTCCGTAATGCTCATAATTCCCCTCCTGAGTAGCTGAAACCACAAGTCCAAACATTTTCCAATCCATATTGGATGAATCTGCCCCGATACGGTCAAGGAAGGCACTCAGATTTTGCTCGATGTGTTCGATACTTCGATCCACCTGCCTCCCTGCAAGCTCTAGCGTGTTCCAATGCTCCCAGATGTTTTTGAGTTCCCTTCGATAGTAGGTGTTTTTGGCTTCGAGTACCAGAAGCTCATTGTTTCTCCAGGCCAAGACATCGATTTCTGCAACCACCCGGCCGTTCTCCCAGAGTTTTAGTCCTCGGCGCGTTTGGAAGCCCGCTCGCTTGAAGATGGAATCGATCTTTTCCTCGAAATGATCCGAAACAGCCTGTATCAAAGTTCCGTCCCCTTTCTTCCGGCGATGGGCAGCTTCAGCGAACAACCGATTTTGAAATACCATTGATGGGTCTAGCGCAGGAATGATCGATGTGAGGTAGAAAATGACATCCCCGAATTTGAGAAATGGAAACTCGAATAAATCGAATTGAAAATTAGGTGAGGTTTGCGCCATGTCCAATGCGAGGAAATCAACGACTGCCTTAAGCTGAGCTGAATCCATCTCCTGATGAAAGTAGATTTTGCCCATAACACGCTCCACGATGTAGTCCGAGCTTGCGATGTTCAGTGGCCCCATCATTGGCTTGAACCACAGGTTGGTGCCGAATATGGCATCCTCAATAGCTTTCCTTGCTGGAAAAGGGTCTTTGGCTTCAACCGCTTCTGGATAAGTTTCTTGAAACTTCTCCAAATAGCGTCCCTTGTGGAATTCTCCCAATGCAGTAAAAAACAGCACACCTCGGGCCATATCCACTTCTTGCTTCCCTAATTTGATTTTGTCAGGGAATCCTAACTGATGCCATCGTATTTGGTGACCAGGATCGAGCGGCACGCTAACCAACGGGTGTCCAACTTTCTCAGGCCCAAGCTCCTTGATTCCCACACGTTGGTAATAAGCTTGCAACTGGTTGATTTGCTCTTCTATTCGTTCCCAGTTTCTCTCGTGTTCAGCCGATTGAGGGACTGCGATGAATTGTCCATTGCCCAACTGAAACAGCCTATGGCCTTGATAAGCAACCATGTCCGAAAGCTGTTGTGAGAGGAAGTGGCTAAACAATTTCTCGATGGTGGTCTCGAAAGGTTGCCAGTACCTAGGGTCTTTGCATTTTTTCAAGATGACCATGAACTGCTCCTGTAATGGAATAGGATCGGGGAAAGTGGGTGGCTTTTCCCCTCCACGCATTTTGCAACGTATCGCCTCCGAAGCAACGCTCGCCATATCTGGAGGTAGATGAGGGAAATAGCCTTGTTCGATGGTACGTTTAGCGTAGAGTTTCTCCCACCAAATCGCCAAAAGCGCCAAAAACTCGAACCAGCTATATTTTTTCAAGTCGTCTTCGACTTCTTTGAGGATTCGGCTTCCCATGCTGGTCATGTCACAGAGCTGCCGAAACTGAGCGATCAGCCTAGTTGCCTTGCTATCGGTGCTTGCTCGGCTCCAATTCTCAAGACAATTCACCACTTCAGGATCGCGAAACAGTTGGTTCCGGTTGAGTGCCTCCAAGGTTCTTTCTGCATTCTCCGCCAAGAAGTGGGTGAGTATTTGAAGGTTTTTTGGCGCACGCTTGTCCTGGTACGCTGCAAACCCTTCGATCAGATCATCGAAACCGTTCTCCCCGCATCGCCTTGTATAGCAATAGGCTTCAACCATCGAATGCTGCCACCATTCGCTGGAAAAGAGGATTTCCCTTTTAGAAGGGACTGGATGAGGCCCAACAACTTTCTCAAACTGTTGGAAAAACAAAGTCACCTCCGATTGGAGGGGCTTGCCATTGGAATTTTTTCGCTTACTCATACTTTTAATAGTTAGGCTGGTAGCCGAGCGTGAGTAAACGGTGGCTAAGATAAGGGGAATGTTTGAGAAGTACAAAACCCGATCTTGAGGTTTTGTACTTCGCTTCCCCCTTGTTCGCTTATTTTCTAGCCTTTGGAATTTGATGAGCTAGCAGACAAGCGCCCCCGCTTCACATCTTCTACAAAAGCAATTGTTAGGCCCCAATCTGCCCACAAAGGGTTCGAACTTTGTCCCGCTGGGTGTACAAAATCAGAAGAGGATCAGATTGGAATCAATCTGATCTTTTTGTTTCTTGGCAGTTGTTATAGAATGGCTCTTCCCAAGAGAAGGGTCTCCTAATGTCCTCCGCTAAGTTGCTTCCTAATCGCCCACCCAGAGTACAAATTAGGGTTGACCTACAAAACTCAGCTTTATTCCAGGCTTTTAGAAGGGCCAGGTTATAAACAATTGATAGTTTGATTTTTCGATAACAATGCTCTGGGTTGCAATTCAAAGAATCTGTGATGCCCAACCTCCAATTTTTTGCCTGCTCGGAGAAGTATCTGGGGTTCGCCTGATTACATTTATTTGAAATATGTAACACTTCCCTGGTGATGTCGTATCATATCAAGTACTTAAGTTGCCGAAAACCAAATGCTATCTCCACAAGAAATTGAAGCCATCCTCAGACAAGTCCCCTTTTATGGCCCCTCTCTTGATAATAAGGATTTGAAAATGATTTCTGAGAATCTTCAACCCAATGAAAAAATCGAACTCGTTATTTCCTCGATAACATATGAGAAATTTATAGGGGTCTTGATTCTGGCAGATACACGGCTTCTATTCGTTGCGCATGGTATAATTTGGGGTACAAAGGTTGCTGACTTTAGATACATCGAAATTTCGTCATTTACCAATGAGCAAGGATTGATTTGGGGCAAACTAGAGTTTCTAGTCAATGGCAAGAAGGTTGTCATGGACCAAGGTTCAAAAAAGGGAGTCAGCGTGATTGGTGATATGATTCGGAGAAAGTTATCCAGCCCAAGAGATGAATCCGATTCTCAATCGTCATCTGGAAGTTTAGATATTGAGACTATTGAAAAATTGGAAAGATTAGCCGCACTACACCAAAAAGGAATTCTCACTGATGAGGAATTTGATTCTCAAAAGCGCAGAATCCTTGGATAACACCATTAGGGAAACTGGGTTATTTTTTTCAGCAAATAGGCATTTATGTTTTTTCCGTTCTCCACCCAAGCCTGACGTGGCGTTGGAGAAAACGGATCTACCACGCCTCTTACCTAACAATCGTTAGGAAATGCTCGTTCAAAGCGAAGAGTCTCCGAAAGTCCGCCACCAAAGTGTTGCGTAATCGCCCACTCAGGGTACCCATCTCCAAAAAAGCTCCCCCCAAGACGCAGCTTTTTTCTTTTCCCAAATTCCATCTCCTCAATTGCAAGTGCCCATGCTCGACGGGGCAAGCGGCGATTCTTTTTTGAGTCGCAGGATTTGCGTCCGAGGCCGTTTATTGTGCTTTTGACAAAATGGTACGATGTATCCCACGCGGCCGTCGTGCCCAATTCGGCTGACGTGTGCTCCCACCTGTGCCCAGCGCGGGCAACGTGCGGCCCTGCATTTTACCCGCAAGTTTTGCCCGGTGTGCTTACCCCAATGGCCCATCCAAGTTTTGCTTCGAAGCCCGGTACATTTGCATTTGCGCTTGGACGTCCCTTCGAGGTTTTGCACGTGCTTGGGCATCATCTGCACCGGTTCGGTTGCGTCGGTACGCATTGGGGCCGCTTCTTCATGCTCGGCAGCCATGCTTTCCGGGGCTTCCTCTTCATGCCCGACGGCCTCCTCCTCGGCAGGGGCTTCCATCCGCTGCACGGGCATCTTCAGCATGACCGGCGTGCGGTGGCTGAGCAATTCCTGCAATTTGCGCTGCAGGACCGTTGCAGGCCGGTTGTCTACAAACTGAAACAAGGGCGTGGCGTTGGTTTTCCCAGAGGGAATCGGCGCCGGCCGCGAGGGGGCTTTCTCTTTTGGCTGCAAACGCATTTGTGTCTTCATAGGGCTATGTGCGACAAGGCTCCGTTCAGAAGGTAACTTTTTGGCCAATCGTGCTGGCATTCTACAACCCAGACACCTGATCTTCGTGGAACCTTTTGCGATGGCCGACCATCCAATTGGCTACCCAATCCCTGTCTCAGCAGCAGGGGCTTGGAACCTCCAGATGTATTGATCAGCGTTGCCGTCATCGCGTGAATTTAGTGGATGCTGCAAGATATGTATTTTTTGCATTGCATCGCCAAGGCTCCAGCAGAATGATGCCAGATCGATCGCACGTTTTGTGGTGGCCAGAATGCTTCGTCAGGCGCGCAACCTGGCTGGGAATCCTGCCTCGACCCTGCAACCGCTGTCAGTGCACTTGACGCGTGCAGCAATTCTCCATTGGCTCATCCCGCCGCCCCTAGATCCCCTCAATCCGATAAGTCAAATGATCCCGATACCGGTCATCGTCAAAAGGCTCGGTATTCACGACCGTCTCGATCCAATGGACACGGTATTTTTGCCCGGGCACCAGGCGATCCAGTTGTTTGTTGGGGATGCCATAAATGATGAATTCGATGGGTTCGGGTGAATTTCCTTCTTCCAGATGGCCAAAAAAATTGTTGGGTTCGCCGTTGATTTCATCAAAGACCAATTCAACCACGCCACTGCCGAAATTCCCTTCCATGGCCTTGCCATCGGGGACGATCACACGCTTTGCGGGTTTGGAATGCTGGAGGAGCAGGTCTTTCTGGACAATGAGGTGCTCCAGCAAGGGAAATTGTACCCCCAGCAGTGAATCTTCGGCGGAAATTGTGACAATCTCTCCACGCTGATTTTTTTTGAAATGGGGCGGATGACATGCCGTGAACACAACCATTGCCAATAAAAACAATAGGAAGGGCAGGGAGCCAAATCCCTTGAGATGCCTCCTCTGGAAGCCGATGAACTTTGAAATTTGGACCATTTGCGCTGTTATTTGATCGAATCTAGGCACTCGCTTCTTTTCATGATGTGTAGCGATGCGGTAGGTAAATGAGGCAAAGTCAAATCTTGTGCAACTGTCGGGGAATCTGCCATTGTCGGATTCATTTGAGTGTGTAACAAATTGGGGGAGCCCGCCCCGTCCCAATGACGGGACAGGGCATCGACCATTTGCCTCCGGCGTAAGCAGTAGAATTCACCGATTTTGAGCGTTTTAGGCCGGAGGCAAAGGGTCATTCGTCCGTCGGCAAGATGCCTTGGACTCAGCGATTTTTGTTGGGCTCCCCTCATTTGTTACACACGCTATTCATTTCGACCGAACAGATAGGCCCTGACCGTCGCAGCAGCAATTTAGGAAAAAATGTGGCCGTTTTGGTGAAATTGAAATTGCAGTGTAGGACAAATTCGGCAGCTGCGGGAAGTACGTTGTTCGTCGGCCCTCCCCAAAGCCATGCTTGAGGGCCGACGAACGATATTGACCGCCAAAAAATGATTCGGCGCCGCCGAATCATGAATCATAATGCTCGTGAGTCGGCCCCCAGCTTTGTTGTGGGGAGGGCCGACGAACAGGTATAGAATTTGTCGTACTCCCGCCGACAAGCCATGCCGCAAAACTCAAAAACACATGCTATCTTGTACTCCTCAAGAATGAAACACCGCATGAAGATATCGACCCTACCGAGGCGCTTCGTCACCTTACTCGCATTGATCCTGATGCTTGGGTTCCTGCAATCGGCCCTCGCTCAAAACGCTGCCTTCGAGGCCCGGAGATTGGCCTACAACAATACCGCCCTGACCCAGTTCAACGCGAATGCGGCCTGCATACAGGCCTACAATGGCCTGCCCGTCGATCAGCCCACCCTCAGCAGCATCGTGTCCACGATCAGCACCGACAACACCATCGATTTTAAAATCGTGCAACTCGTGCGCGTCTTGTTCCTCTCCAATGGGCAATACGACGCCCAGCTCCTGCCGCCGCTCAATTCCATTCCGTATTGGCTCAACAACTACGATACCGTTCGCAATTTCTGGAGCGAAAACCACATGATCATGTGGACCTCGTCGGATTGGCTGCTGCATGAGAAATATGGCCGCCCCGTCGACCCCACGCTGCACGATCGGCTCCTGCATTACCTGCAACTCAAGAACCAATACGGCTTCTACGAATTCAACTCCTCTGTGTATGCGCCTTATGCACTGTCGGGCTTGCTGAACCTCGCCGATTTCGCGGCGGATACTGTGATCAAATCCCTGGCGACGAGCGCAGCAGCTCGGCTGCTCACAGAGGACATCCTGCTCTATGCCAACGATCAGGGCGTCTTTTTCCCCACCGCCGGCCGCAATTATTACAGCAAATACGATACCCCCTACGGCCACAACCACAACAGCCTCATCTGGCTGCTGACCGGGCTCGGGCCCGCTCCCGATGGTGCGAGCCATTGCGGGGCCTTTCTCTCGACATCCACGCTCCCCGTGGACGACATCATCAATTCCTGGAGCGCCGATGTCGACCGCCACTATTCCGTCGGGCACTCGCTCGACAGCGGCTTCGTCCTCAACGCGGGCTTGATCGACGTGGACCGCATACCCTTTCAATGGAGCTCGGGCGCCTATTTCCACCCCGACGTAGCCTTGGAAACGGGTTATCTGATCGAGGACTCCAGCATGTGGGACCACGTGGATTTCACGACGCTCAAGTCCTTTGTCACCTTCTTCCCGCTCGATTCCTTTGCCTCCATTGCCACAAAACTCAGTTTCATGTCCCGGAGCTCCGTGATTTCAGGGACTGAGCTCGCCGTCTTCAAGCGCGGAGGTGTGACGCTCTCCTCGGCGCGCGATTTCTGGCCGGGCAGGGTCGGCTACCAGCAATTTCCCTGGATGGCCGCTGCGGGCACCACGGCAGTGTTCACGGCCTCGGGTGCGCCCGATTCAGATTGGTATGCACGGCCCGAGGACAACAACAACGCGCATCTGCCCTTTGTCGAGCAAACCCACAACATCGCCCTCGTCATGTATTGGCCCGAAGTGGAGACTTCGCTGTTCCACACGCTGCTGGGCGTTGATGACCCGACGGTGGCGCTCCATTTCCGGGACAGCGACTTCGACGAGGTCGTCGAGGATAGTCTCTGGCTCATCGGCCGGCAGTCGAGCAACTATGTCGCCGTACGTCGCACCTGCCTCGACACCGTCAATGGGGTGCGCGGCTGCGCCTTCGATTCCACCGACGGGCAAGCCTGGGTCTGCGTCGTCGGCGATGCGACGATGTATGGCAGCTTCGCCCATTTTCAGGACCTCATTTCCCAGTCCCAATTTGCCGAGAGTTGGTACCACAACGGCGTCGATCAGTGGATGTATTGGGCGACCTTCTCCTTTGACACCACGACCGTCGCGCATGTTTGGGGCAGGGATTCGTTGCTCACGGCGCGGCGCGATCCTGTCTTGGCGGACCCCGTTGCCTTGAAGGCCTATCCGAATCCGACGCTGGACCGTGTGACAATCGAGGGCGAGTTTCCCGAAACCGGCCTCGTGACGCTGCGATTGATTGACTTGCATGGCAGGGTCTTGGCTACCCGTCAATCGCTCCACGGCGGGGGAATGTTCCAATCTGAACTGCATCTGCGCGCTTTGGGGCTTGCGAGCGGGATTTATGGCTTGGAGATTCGGTGCGGGAAAAGGCGTGATCTGTTAAAGGTGGTGGTGTCGCAGTAGCCTCAGACACATTTCCACGAACCGAGCCGCCAATCGTTCGGTTATTCGTGGGCCAATACAATCCCGCCTACATCACCACCCCAAAATTCGCAGGCATCTTCATGTCCACCCAAAACACATGCCAGGGATCGGCCTCGTCGACTTTGCCGTTTTTGTTTTGGTCTTCGCGGGCGAACACGTACATCCAGTCGTTGCCGGGGTCGTATTCCGAGCTGACGACGCTGTGGTTTTTGGGAACCAAGGGCGTCTTTTCCAAGCTGGGCAGTGCGAAGTGGTAGAATCGCCGCAGGTCGTTTTGGTTGATGAAGCCGTCGTGGTTGGTGTCCTCGTCAAATACGGAGACGAGGTAGTCGTTGCGAAAAACGGGTAGGCGATGCAGGGTATCGATTGCGTAGGACGGGAAATAAATCGTCTTGATGAGCACCAGCGAGTCAAACAGCATGCGCTGCAGCTTTGACTGCGTGTCAAAATGGGAGACATTGACCACGTTGTAGCCGCAGGCCGCCTCGTAGCCGGGCACGAGATGGGAATGCCAGACATTGACCCCGATCTCATCCTCGGCATAATTCTCACGGAAGTCGACGTCCCCAAAGAAGGTGCTGCGATGATCCTGGTCCCAATTCTTCTTCAAAATCGGGGTCAAGCGGTATTGCGGCAGCCCTGTTACGAGGACGGTGCGTGGACGGGTGCCCAATTCCAGCGAGTCGATTTGTGCCTTGCCTGCACGCAAGTCATTGACGGTGTCGTTGGCGGTTTCGGAGGTCGATCCGTCGGATTTGTCCTTGCGGCGCGGGTTGCAACCGAGCAAAAGGATGACGGCCAAAAGTGCGAAAGTGATGGATTTCATAGGGTGTGACCTTGGATTTGACGATGGATGCAAATATAGGCAAAATGATGCGCCTACGGCTCCGTGCCGATCCGAATCGTGAAAAAAATGCCCCACGAAAACGTTTGGCCGAATCAGGCAACCCCTTGAGATTCAAATCCCAGCTATTATCTTCGTGTTGCGCTACCCACGTGGAGCTAGCGCACTGATCCAACCACTTGAAAAGAAAAAATGAAAAGAAACCTGTTTTTGTCATGCATGATGGCAGTCGCCGTCTTTGGGTTTGTGGGCTGTGGCGGTAAGACGAGCACCGAAGGTGCTGCGACCCCTGGAGTTGGTGCAACGTCGGGCGCAAATCCTGATGCTGCTGGAGACGCCGCTGCGGTTGCATTTGACCCTTCGGGCACTTATACCTTGAGCAAGGACGATGGCACGGCCGCGACTTTGAAGGTGTCGAAGGCTGGGGACAATGTTTCCTATACCCTGGATGCGAGCGTGGGCAATGCCGCTGAAATGAACCGCAGCGCGTCCATGACCCTGGTCGGCGACAAAAAATACGAGGACAATGAC
>JANMIM010000142.1:0-2637 GCA_031375795.1 Bacteroidota bacterium | reverse complement strand
CATCTTCGATTTCGGTCGGCATGACCACTTTTTTTGTTTACTGGTCATCATCCCGATAAGCATAAAAAGACACTTAAGCCTCTCAATCGTGAATCCTCTGAAATCCTACTTTGTCGCCTTCTTGATCCTCCTTACCATGCTGTTGGCTTGCAATAGCCCCAAACCCGCTGAGCAAGCATTCGCCTACGATCCGGTAGGTGAATATCCTGGTGGCGAAGAAACCTACCATCCCTACGACGGCTATATCGATGGGGCATATCGATCATTCTCTGGCGCACGTGGTGGTCCACACTGGCCCACCAAAACCATTGGAAAGGAGAAATGGACCTACAAAAGATTGTATGTGGATACTGAAGTTGCGCTCGTGGAGTTCCAAACCGGCCAAACCTTGCACAAAAGGAAGTTTGGGCTAGAAAATGATACCCTGGTGTATGCCGAAGAGGAGGAAACGTTTTTGCCTGTTGAAAAGGGCAATGTATGCGATTACACTTACGTCATCTTCCAAGATACAGTGGTCGCGTTTACGGCCGGGTGTACAGGTGATCTGCAAGCGAAATCGGAGGCAGTGAAAACCGCTGAGGTATTCAACATGTGGGAATCTCACAAGGCCCATTTCCATCAATTCAAGGCATCCTTTGGATTCGATGGCGTCAAGGAGTTGGCTGCCATGGAAATCTATGAGGACTTTTGGTTGAGCAATGAATCCAACTTCTGGAAGTACCTCGATGCGGACACGCCTTTGAAAATCACTACTTCCTACAGTGACAAAGCAATGGAAGACAAGGTGATCCTATGCAAAACGGAGGCGGAAAAGCGAAATTTCTTCATCCACGCGGAAAAAACAAGGGGCAAATCCACACTCGTCAGCACGCAGGACAACCAAGCGGTTTTTGCATGGAAGTCACTGCACAAAAGAGTCTATCTGAAGGAACTCGTTTTCTCCGAGGCAAGAGTGCTGTTGGAGATCAGGTTGATGGATATTTTGGAGGAGTAGCGGGGCTCCACAGAGGCTTAGGCTTCGCATTCGGCGAGGATGTCGAGGGCAACCTTGAGGTTTGGTGAGCCCAATCGTTCAAAAATTTTTACTGCCTTTTTTGCATAAGGAAGCGCATCGGTCTTTTTGCCCTGCCGGAGGAGAGCTTTGGCGATGCGATGATTGTTTGATGCTATTAACTGTTGTCGCCTTACCTTTTCCGCAAGTGCCAATGCTTCCCTAGCCAATTTCTCCGCATCGGGCCAATTTTCCTGGTCTAATTTTAGGTCAGCCAAGTTGCCAATGAATGTTGTGATTCCCGCTTCATGTCGGATGGCTTTTGCGATCCGCAATCCTTCAAGTAAGTGTTTTTCAGATTCATCGTATTGTTTTAAATCCCGCTTCACGACACCAAGGCTATTCAGGAGGATGGAAATATCCACTGTATCCTCCCCGAGCGTCCGAACCAATTGCAGGGATTCCTGATATGCCTCCGCAGCCTTTTCATACTCCTGATTCATATTGTATCCTATCCCCCTCAAGCCTATGGCACAAGCCCTTTCCCTTTTACCAGATTTTGCTTTTTCCCAATGTTCCTCAGCTCGCCCTGCGCAGGCCAATACCGCTGCGGATTGAGTTCTCAGGTGGTGAATATATCCCATAAAATAGGCCCGCCATCCGGCGTACTGAAAGTCTCCTTCGGCAACAGCCCGTTTTTCGGCATCGGCGGAGATTTTCATCCATTCATCCCATCGCCCGCTGAATTCGAGAAAATTGGAGAGCGCCTCACAAACCTCCTGCAACCTGCCATTGGCGCCCTGAACAAACAAAGGCAGTGCCGCCGCCACCATGGACCAAGCCTCTTCTAGCACCGGGAAGCGCTCATAGTTTTCATCCCCATTCTCCACAACCAAGGCGTAAACGTTTTTTTCCAGCATATTTCCCGTCTCGGCAATCACCTCTGGCCTTTTCTTGCGGAGATAATCCGCCACGAGGGGAATCAAGGTAAATGTTGTCACTTCCTCATCGGGACGCACCAATGAACGGTTGGTTAGGCTGCGCAAGGCGCCCTCCATTTCCTCCTCACTGCAATCTCCCACAGTGGCGAGGTGTTTTGTTTTAGCGGGCAATGTAAAATAGCTGAGCGCACAGAGGGCTATGGTTTCTGCGCTGCTGAAATCTTCAACAAGGTCTCCAAAAATATATTCGAGGGGGTCGTTGCCTGCGGGACAGGAGCGGAGATAGGCGACTGCATCGTTCAGCGTAAGACATTTTCCTCGCCCGACCTGTCCGGCTGTCCACCGAATCAGCAAGGGATTGCCTCCCGTGACCTGCCAGAGTTGCCGCCTGTCTTCCACCGTGGATTTTGCGAGGGCAGGATTCCGTTTGGCGATTTCAGCGAGCAGCTCCAGGGTGGCATCTTCGTTCAACTGCGATAGCATCAACTCCTCCGCCGCCGAACCGATGCGTCCCCGAGAAGTGAGAATCGCCTTGCAACCACTGGGCAAGCGTTTCACAAAGGTGAAGACTGTGTCCCGCTCTTTTCTGAGTAGGCTTTCCAAGTTGTCCAGGATCAGCAGCACCCGTTTATTCCGCAGTTCCGCGATCAGGAGCTTGGGTCGCTCCTCCTCCACCGCTTTGGGAATATCCTCGCGCCCCAGCTC
>JANMIM010000136.1:0-6875 GCA_031375795.1 Bacteroidota bacterium | reverse complement strand
CGCCAGACTCGATGCGGACTCACCGGGCTGAGTTGCTTGAAAAAAGGCAATCTGCCCGCGAGATCGAAGACAGTTTGCAACGTGAGTCGCGGCTGTTCAAGACCATGCTGACGGAACAAAAATCGGTCTCGCTGGAAGCACTTCACCAAGCGCTCCCCAACCCCAAGCTTGCGGTCCTGAATTTTGCGGCTTCAGACTCCGCGCTGCACATCATCATGCTCTCGCGAGACACCTTGACGTTCAGGGAGGCGGCCTTGCCCATCCATTTCAATGACAGCGTAGGCTTGTGGCTCAGCAAATGCCAGTCCATGCGCACCGATCCCCGCGAGGTGCAAACCTATGCGCGACTGGGATTTTGGCTGCAAGACCTCCTGGTCGGTCCAGAACTGAGGAGCCTTGACACCTCGGTGAACCAATTGCTGATCATTCCAGATGGCGTTTTGGGTAACATCCCCTTCGAGGCATTGCTTTCCGATCCGCCACAAGCAAAGACCAAAAACTACGCGCGGATGCCTTACCTCATCCGCAAATACCAAATCCACTATGGGTCCAGTGCCAGCCTATGGATGGCCCAAAGGGCCACCAAACTATCTGAGGTGCCTGCTGAATGCCTGGGTTTTGCCTGGGGTGGCACGCAGGCCAATGACAGGTCAAGCCTCCGGGGCATGATTTCTACATTGGAGGGAACCAAGACCGAATTGGAAGCCATCTCCCGTCTCATCCAAGGCCGATATTTGCTGGGCGATGAGGCGAGTGAATCGGCGTTCAAGTTGTTTGCACCACAATTTGGCATCCTCCACTTGGCGATGCATGCGCGGGCCGACGAAGACCCGCAGATTCTGTTTCCCACAGGAGGCGACGGCAACGATGACGGGATCTTGCATTTTCACGAGTTGTTTCAAATGCGTCTCAAGTCGCGGATGGCCGTCTTGAGTGCATGCGAGACCGCCGTCGGCCAACTGAAGGCGGGCGAGGGCATCCAAAGCATGTCGAGCGGGTTTGCGGCTGCGGGCATCCCAACCTTGGTGGTGAGTCTCTGGAAAGTCAATGACGAGTCTGGCGCGGCGATCATGGGCACCTTCTACCAGGGCATCCAAGCAGGCTTGCCGGTGGATGAGGCCTTGCGCAATGCCAAACTCGCCTACCTCGACGAAGCGACCGGCTACAAGGCATCTCCTTTCTTTTGGTCAGCGTTTGTCCCGCTCGGCAATATGGAACCGATCAAGTTGCAGCCGACAAATGGCAATTATCCTCGGAGTATTGCCGTCGCTTTGACGATGGTTTTATGCATTTTCACTATTTTTCGCATCTACAAAAAAAAACGGAAATCAATATGAGTAGTCCAAGAAAACCAGTTTCAAAGGATGGTGCCACGGGTACCACCTCCACTATTACAAAAGGTAAAGTAGCAGGAGGCCCCGTGGTTCCAGGATTTTCCAAAGGCAAGCTATCGCTGCCCCCGACCAGCCGCAAGTGGCAAGTCGACGGCCAATGCATCAATGGGGATCCTCGACGCAACTACACCGCTCAGTTGACAGCCCCCATCACCTACTATGGTGGCGGTGAAGTTCCAAATCCGTCCAATGCATCGCTTTACATGCCCGACGGCGTCACGATCGACCCCAACTTCATCTTCCCTTGGGATCCGACCGCGACCGATCCATTGCGCTTGGGCGGTGGCATCGTTTTGGGTGGCGTGCAAGAAGGCGCGCAGCGCCAAGACCCACGTCCGGGCGATCCCATCCTGGGCCCCTTCATTGCAAGCGACTGGGTCAACGGCACGCCTACGCGCATCAATGTGGAGATTCCTACGGCACTCGGCGTGACGTTTTATCCCGGCGATCGTGCATTTGCGTTGGCGATCCTGGATCGGGCCACCGGCAGATGGGTGGCGAGGGCAGTCGCCAAGAGCGAAGGAAATTGCTTGGACGTACCCGTAGCCTAAGTCGGCACACCCAATAACATAAAAGAGGGCGCTCCACTCGGCAGCGCCCTCTTTTTGTTGCTGAGCTGCTGTGTTCAGGAGTTGAAGTCGATCTCCGTGTTGTCGCCGATGTTCACGCTATTGCTCTTGCCGCGCAGCGAGGCATCATTGCCGATCACCGAGCCGTCGAGCACGATGGACTCCAGCTGCGAGTAGGCTCCCAAGATCGAGTTGCGCACGATGCTGCTGCGAATCACCGCATTCTCGGCGATGGCCACATTGGGTCCGATGATGCTGCCCTCGATCGTGCAGTTCTCTGAAATGAACACCGGCGGCAGGATGACGCAATCGGGAAAATTGTAATCCGGCTGGTTTTGGATGCGCTCCAGTAGAATGCGGTTGGTCTGCAGAAGACTTTCCTTTTGTCCACAATCAAACCAATTGTCGACCATGTGGGTGCGCAGGCGCAGGCCCGAACCGATCATCTTCATGATCGCATCGGTGAGGTGATACTCGTTGCGGTCGCCACGCTGCTTGTTGGCGATCAGGGATTGCAGGGCCTCGATGAGGGGCTGCACCTCCTTGATGCGGTAGATGCCTACCAAGGCGAGGTTGCTTTTGGGGATGCGTGGTTTCTCCACGACGCTGGTCACAAACCCGTTTTCGTCGAGCATGGCCACGCCAAATTTGCGGGGATCGTCCACGACCTGCACACCCACGGTGCTCGTGGGTGCCATGAGCACGCTTTTGAGGTCCACATCAAAGATCGTGTCACCGAGCACGATCAAAATCTCACTTGCATCGACAAAGGCATTGCGCGCCACGTAGATGGCGTGCCCGGTGCCCTCGCGGGGGGACTGCAACACAAATTCCATGTTGATTTGCCCCTCGTAGCGTCCGCGCACAAATTCCTCGATCTTTTCCCCCAAGTAGCCGATCACAAAGACAAAGTCCTTGATGCCCGCAGCAAGCAGATTTTCAATGATATGCCCCAAAATGGGCTTGCCTGCCACTGGGATCAGCGGCTTGGGTTGTGTATGCGTATGTGGCCTGAGTGTGGTACCCACACCTGCCACGGGTATTACCGCCTTGATCATAGGCTCATGCTTATTCTAGGGGAATCTAGTGCGCAAAGGTAAACGGGAATGCCAAAACCCACAACAAAAAAGGCATTGACCAGAGCCAATGCCTTTTTGTGTGTGGTCTTGCGACCGGGATTACTTGGTAGCTTCGGTCTTGGCAGCGCCATGACCTGAACAACCGGCAGGTGCTGCGTGCGAGCAAGCAGCCTTGGCGGAAGAACCAGCGTTGGTAGAGGTCGAGGTCGAAGCACCACCCATGGCGGTTTTGCTAGCGCAGCAAGCTTTGGCGGCACCGGGGCAAGCCTTGGCTGTCGAGCCGGCGTTGGCAGAGGTCGATGTAGATGCACCGCCCATGGCCGTCTTGCTGGCGCAGCATGCCTTGGAGGCAGATGCTCCTGTGCAGGACTTGTGGGAGGAAGCAGCTGCTGGAGCCTGCTCTGAGCTGGTGGCTTTAGCGTCTGATTGTGCAGATGCTTGGCTGGAAATCATCAATCCGCCGATCATCAGACCGCAGACCATCAAAATTTTGGAGATAGCTTTCATTTTTTTCAGTTTCTAATTGAGCGATATATACAACAACTCCTTAGCAGATGCTAAGTTAGGGAGCTTTTTCACGAGTTACAACCCTTGGTCCCGACTATATTTTACGTAATTGACCATTATTGGATGTCCATCTGGAGAATATATTTGTCACGCGAGTCGATCGTGACCTTGAGTTGATTGAGCAACGTCATCAAACCAAAAAACGTGCGGTTCACATAGATGGCATGTGCACTTCCCCGGCCGCCATGCTTTTGCTGGATGTCACTGAGGCGACCGACTTCCATCCCAAACTTGTAGAGGTCGTCCAGATAACTGTCGTCTCCAAAATTGAATTTTTCAGCAAAGAATGGCTTCTCGACCAATGAAAGGAACTTTCCAAGAATTCCAAGCACGAAATCCCGGTCCTCTTGGGTGTCCTTTTCATTCAGCAATTCGAGGGTATAGGTCACCTGCAAGAGGCGTTCAGGATTGAGACGCACCTTGGGATGAATGACGGAAAAATAGGCGAGGTAAAAATCGCGTGGCACGACCTTCACGCAGCCAAAGTCCAAAACACCTAGCTTGCCGTCTGCCGTCATGAGGAAATTGCCGGGATGCGGGTCGGCATGCACCTTGCCCAGCACATGCAATTGGTAGGTTGTGAAGTCCCACAGCGTTTGCCCAATTTGGTTACGCACCTCGTCTGAAGGATTCCCAGCCATGAATTCGCTCAGGTGCATCCCCTCGAGCCATTCCATCGTCAGGATCCTCTCGGAGCTGAACTCTGGGTAGTATTTTGGGAATTGGAGGTGGGGAATGTGCTTGCAGGCCTCGCCGATTTCCATGGCATTGGTGAGTTCGAGACGGTAATTGGTCTCGTCGATCATGCGTTCCTCGACCTCAGCGAAAAACTTCACCAAGTCTGAATCGCTCACTTTCATGACGCGGCTGGCGATGGGGCGCACCATTCGCAGGTCTGATTTGATCGATTCGGCGATGCCTGGATATTGGATCTTGACGGCCAGTGACTTGCCGTTGAGCTTGGCGCGGTGCACCTGCCCGATCGAAGCAGCATGCGAGGCAGTCATGTCAAATTCATCAAACATTTCCAGCGGTGTTTTGCCAAACTGCTGCTTGAAGGTCTTGACGACCAAGGGGGCCGAAAGCGGCGGGGCGCTGTATTGTGCCAGCGCAAATTTGCTGGTCATTTCGCGTGGCAGCATGCCTTTGTCCATGCTCAGCATCTGTGCCACCTTGAGGGCTCCGCCCTTGAGTTGGCTCAGTTCGCCATAGATGTCCTCGGCATTCTTGGCATTCAGCTCAGAGCGATCGAGGTCGCGGTCAAAAATCTTCTTGGTATAATGGACAGCGTAATTGCGCCCCACTTTGGCGCCCGTGCGGAGCAACCTGGTGGCTCGCTGCACTTTGGAGGTCGGAATACTGTCTTGTTCTTTCATAAGTGTCGATTTGGCGTGGCCGTTAAGGCGTTGCCATTTGATAAACGAACGCCCATGCATTTAGTTTGTTGATTTTGATCAAAGTCTTGGATGCAGCGCGGAGCGCGCTGAGCCAGGGTTCGCATTTGGGCATTTCCCGCTCCATCGCCGCAACAGATTCTTGGGCAGCAAACGCAAGAAGCGTCCTCACAGACGCTTCTTATTGGATGATGGCATTACTGGCCTGATCAGGCCAGATTACCTTACTTTTTTCATTTCGGCGATGTAGGCAGCCTTCATGTCCTTGTAGCTTTCCTCAAATCGCCAAGTGGATTGCCCTGGGTCGAGCTTTTTGATCTCGACAATCGATTGTTGCATTTCGTCGAGCGCATTGGCGACTGAGCGCACCGTGTGCTCCCTCTCAGGGCCTTCCCAATTGGAGTAGCGAAACAGCTCCTCCAAGGTCTCGATGTCAAATTCTGCCTTTTCAAGCGGTATCCTTGCGGGGCTGTAGCTATAATCAGGCTTGGGGCGTTTCTCGCCTGACCTTGGGACGGTTTTCACCTCCACCAAACGGTTGGTAGGCACCTCACCGCTCGTCGCCTCATTGCCCATCGTCGATTCCGTGGGAAGGGCCATGGTCATAGTCATCGCAGTATCTGGAATGGACACCGTCCTTGTTTCCGCGACCACGATTGGATCCACATCGGTACCGCCTGTAGCCACCGTTTTGGTCGCTTCAGAGGCAGGCAGTGGGCCGCTTGGCGTTTTGTTGTCCCTGCTACCTGGTGGCACCGGCCTGGGTACGTCGTTGGGGTCGCCCCCCTTGGCAACGGGGACCAGAGCCGGCGTGGCTTTTTTTACGGGAACGTAGTCGGCGGGCACAGCCGTCTTGTGTACGATCTCATCGTTGGTTTTCCCATCACTCTTGGCGGCATCGACGGTCTTATCAGATATCGTATCCTGGGCAGGCTTGTCGTTTTTCTGATCGCCCTTGCCAGTAGCCTTGGCGATCTGATCGCCCGTCTTCTCGTATTCATTCTTGGTACGCTCCACCTCGGTTCCTACTTTCTCATATTCATTGACGACCCTGGTAGGTGCATCGACGGCGGTCTTGATGCCTCTATTGACATCCCTAGCGGGCTCGGCGACTCCCTTGACGGTTTTTGTCGCGGTTTGGGCAGGCGAAGTGAGCTCCTTTGTGAGTCCTTGGATGCCACCCTGCGCCTTGAGTCCCACGATGGAGACGCAAAACGTCAACAAGAATAAGAAAAGCCCCTTTACATGTATTTGAGTAGATTCTACCATGACAAAGTCAAGTTCCGTAATTTCAGATGAAAGATAGTGATTCTGTCGAAGTAAAACAAGCCAACTGGGTTGACTTCCATCAAAATCAGTGATCTGCGGCTTTCAACGGCCTGCGATCACAAATTTGGCGAAATCAAAAGCTGAGTCCAGGACGTTGCGGCCCATGATATCGAATCCCAGATTCACCGATTTTTCGATGGCCTGATCGCTGACCGCGTGCGCTTCGCTGCTGTCTTCCATCCATTTGTTGAGCAAAAACAACATTTGCGGCCAATGCCATCCGCCATACTCCGATCCGAGGACCATGCGTTCGGCAATTTCCTTGGCTTCCAGGCCTTCCTTCATCAACTCCTCCACAAATGCCAAGAAAGCTGTCTTGAAGCCCAAAAGAAAGGTCGGGTTGTAATTCCAGACCCCCAGCTTTTGCGCAAACAACTTGGCGAAAGCATGCTCAGCGCCCAGTTTTTCAAAGAATGTGAAATAGAAGGCCAGCATCTTTTCACGCACAGAGTATTGGATATACTCCTCCGAATTTTCCAATGCCTCCAAGGTACTGCGCAGGTATTGCACCCACACGGCTTCTTGCAGCGCCTCCAGGCTGGC
>JANMIM010000078.1:0-2461 GCA_031375795.1 Bacteroidota bacterium | reverse complement strand
TTTGTCTCTTTCCTTCCCGTTGGCGAAAAACAAAATCAAATCAATCATGAAAAAAACACCTTAGGAAAAAACCAATACGTCAAATATCGTGTGCACTATAGCTTAGAAAGAGACTCAGGCACGCACCTGATGGCCAGTGATTTACTGACTGCTGCATCCGCAGCATGTCTCTCGATGGGCAGCATCCACTGATGCTGACACTGCTCTTTCAGTCGCTTACACTTGCGGAACTGACGGGGATCGAACCCGCTATTTCTTGATAGACAATCAAGCGCACGACCATTGTGCATCAATCCCGGTTGGGTCCGCGCCGCTGATACGCGGCGCGGTACCCTTTTGTGGGGAGCTTATGTCTTGGCAAGGCGACGAAGGGCCGTTGCTGAGGCATACGCTTTTCAGAGAACGAATTTTTGCGGGACTGACGGGGATCGAACCCGCTCCAACTTGATCGACAATCAAGCACACATCCATTGTGCATCAATCCCGGTTGGGACCGCGCCGCTGATACACGGCACGGTACCCTTGTGGGGAGCTTATGTCTTGGCGTGGGCGGCATTTCACTATTGCCTGGACACAAGCTTTTCAGAGAACGAATTTTTGCAGGGCCGACGGGAATCGAACCCGCTACCTACTGATCGACAATCAGCAACACTTCCAATGTGCTTCAACCCTGTGAGGTTGGTTTTTAAGGATCAGCTTTGTTTGATCCTGCATCGCGGGGGCTATCGTCTGGGCGTGGGCGGCATTTCACCATTACCCAGACGCTAGCATCCCGTTTTGCATCATAATAATCTTATCAGCTTCAATCTTTCAGGCTCGGCAGCTTACAGCGCGATCTTCTCGATCGCCTCCAAAGCATTGGAGCCGTTTTCGATGGCGTGGAGGATGTCAAAGACTTTGTCGCTCCAGCCAGCAATGAGGTGTACATCATCTTGCAGCACGTTGATCGGGGCTTGGCCATAACCTTGCAAGTCAAAGAGGTACAGCTTTGCAGCCGGCACCATCGCCTTGTATTGCTTCCAAGCCTTGGCCAAGCTGCCACCGTCACCGTTGGTGTTCCACAACTGCATGTCGGTGAAAATCATGACCTTGTCGAGCACAGTGCGCGTCTTGACCAGGTGCTCGACCACCAAGTGGCCGTTGGTCGCCCAGCCCACTTGTGAGCTGTAGCTGTGCATCTGCTCCGTATTCGCCAAGATGTTCTTGCTTGGCATGTTCACGATCTTGAACTCGGTGCCAAAGATGCTCGTTACGGCGAGCTTGCACTTGCTTTGCAGCAACATGCTCAGCACCAGACCAATGTCGTACATCGCCACGCTACTCTTCGGGGAGACCATGGCACCCATCGAGCCCGACACGTCAGAGGCGATCAAGACACGTGTGTCTTCATCAAACCCGCGCATGTTCACGACAGAGGCTGTGATCGCGTCCTCGAGGGCCTGCATCAACTTGCTCGACTTGAAGTTGGTCTCGCCACGCAACTCACGGTAAGCCGAGAGGAAACGGAACGGGAACTGCTTGCTTTTGGCCACTTGCTTGGGGTCAGACAGCATTCCTGCGACCTTTTGCAAGTGGGCGCTGGAGATGCCCTTTTGGAGCATGTTGCGCAAATTGCGGAGCATTGCCATGTAGCCCAGTTTTCCACTGTCGATCAATGCTTCCCATTGCTTGGCGAAGGCGACATTTTTGGCGTCCTCGTCGGCGTGGCTTTCTTGACCTGCACGGCTCAGCTCAGTTTCCCAAGTGTAGGCAGTCGAGAGCGAATCGGCTGCGATTTTGTCAAAGATCGATTGCTGCGACACATCCTTTGGACGTGGGTGCACCAAAAACAGTGCGTCGCGCAATTTCACGGCTGCATCGCGGTTGTATTTGGAGAATTGGTATTCGTCAAACTTGTTGAATGCCAATGCCAAACCCTTTTGCAGCTGCTTGCTGAGCTTGCCCAGCTTTTTGGTTGCGGTGCGGGCATTTGCATTTTGGTAAAATGCCAGCATCTCGGTGATTTCGTCGGCACGTTGGATCACGCGGCCCACCAATCGGCTCACGAGGTCGTCACCCTTGTGTACCTTGGCGAGCTCCACTGCGAGCACCAACGGGACGCTTCGCAAGTACATGCTTTCACGTGCATACACCGCCAACTTTGCGACAAATAGCGGATCCACCTCTGAAATCAATTGCTTGATCCGCTTGAGTCGCTCGCCACCCGTTTCATAAAACTTGTCAGAAAGCGTGGTCGTCACGACCATGGTATAGAGCTCGAGCTCCTTGGACATTTTCCAAGCCTTAGCGCCTTCATGATTTTTCACCGGCGCAGCAGTTTTTGTACGGATGTTGAACTTCATTTTAAAACCCTCCTTTCGGATCAAATATTGTGTTTTGCAGCACTAAACGACGTGTTTAGACTGTGCCTGTTTTCGAAAATTCAGGCATAAGTGGACCACGTGAGAATCGAACTCACCTC
>JANMIM010000457.1:0-1734 GCA_031375795.1 Bacteroidota bacterium | reverse complement strand
GGCGGCGCGCTGTCACCCAATATGCTGATCCAGGGAGATAACCTGCTGGCCCTCCATGCATTGGCACAAACCCATGCCGAGACCGTGCAGTGTGTGTACACCGATCCGCCTTACAACACCGGGCATGCATTTGCACATTATGCCGACGACCTCGGGCATCAGGCTTGGCTGGACATGATGGCGCCGCGCTTGCAGGCGATGCGCGTGCTCATGCGACCCTCGGCGTACTTTTTTGTGTCCATCGACGAGGCCAACATGGCCTACCTCAAGATATTGTGCGACAGCATCTTCGGGCGACGCAATTTCATCGGCAACCTCATCTGGGAAAAGAAAAAAAAGCCATCCTTCCTGTCCCACCTCGCCTCCGTGACGGAATATATCTTGGTCTATGCCAAGGACAAATCAGAGGCGCAGCCCCTGTATTATGGCACCACGACGGCTGGCAAAAAATACCCCTTGAACAATGCGGGCAATGGCCGTTCGGTATTGACATTCCCGATCGGCTCGGTGCAATTTGGCCTGCCCGACCAGGTGGTCGTGGCCCAAGCCATGAGCGAGGGCCGCATCCACACTACATTGCTCGACGACGTGACGATCGTCGATGGGCGCAATATTACGGCCTTCCGCCTCGAAGGGGAGTGGCGCTACAGCCAACGCAAGCTTGAAGAGATCGTGGCTGCGGGGGAAATATTGCGCATCAGCAAATTGCCCTTCCGACCCAACCACATTCGTGTGGGCGGCGAACCCAAGAAAATGAAAAACCTGCTGAGCACGGCGCATTATGGCCTGCCGACCTATGAGGACGCGGCCGCAGAGAGCAGGTTGTTATTTGGCAAATCCGCCTTTGATTACCCCAAGCCCGAGGGCCTGATCCATGCCCTCGTCAGCGCCAGCACCAAGCCCGGGGATTGGGTGTTGGATGCCTTCTTGGGATCGGGCACGACGGCGGCAGTGGCGCAAAAATCCGGGCGCAGGTGGCTCGGCATCGAGCAGGGCGCGCATTGCATGACGCATTGCCTGCCACGCCTGCAGCGCGTCTGCAAAGGGGAGGAGCGAGGCGGCATCACCGCGCTCACCGATTGGCATGGCGGCGGCGGATTTGGGGTGTGGAGCGTGGAATGATGGGGGCAGTGGGGAATTGCGAGGAGCAATTTCTCGCGGTATCGCACAACCTAAAAACACATTTATTTCGTTGGCCTAGAGTAATCCATAAAGCCAAGTATGATTCATGGATGTCGGTTGCGTACATGCGATACGCCATAGCGCATTGCATGTACGCAACCCGCCACGATCTTCAGACCACCAGAGGTTCCGCACTGGCTTGGGGGTAATTTAATTTTGGCCAACGCTGAGAAATATTGAAGGAATTCCAATCGGAATTTTCGAAAACCCAGGTTTAGCCCATGACTTCAGTGGGCCAGAAAAGATGCTATCGATCCGTTTGATCAGCATTGTTTGCCCATGACCCCCGCGAGCGGGACATGGTGAAGTCATGGGCCATGCAATTCCGAGCTGCAATTTTATGCTCGCATGGCCAGCACGAAAGACCCGACTCCACCGCCTTGCGGTACACGGCAGCGGAGTCGCACGTATATATACTCTGCGCGGGCATAATCCCTTTTTCTGTTTGTCATGTCGACCGTAGGCGAAGTCCCGATTTGAGTCGGGAAGACATCTAGCGCCTTGTGATACACCTCACGCTCCCCCATTTCGCTAGCATAAGGTGCTACTGAG
>JANMIM010000031.1:0-1803 GCA_031375795.1 Bacteroidota bacterium | reverse complement strand
CCAGCACGAGGATCGGGGTTCTTCTCCACCCCATCTAGGAAACCGTCTGACGCCGGATTCCCTGTATGCTACGTTTTCAGGCAATCACTTGCCACACACGTTGCAGCGGTATGCTGCCATCACCCTTGAGGATGACGCGATCATCGGTGATCGACCAAATCGTGGTCTCCACATACTTCAATCCGACCTCGTCCTCAAAAACCAAGCGCACCTTGCTCTTTTCCACATTTCCCAACATCACGGCACGCTCCAAGTCGGCACGCCGCTTGCGAATGTCGTCTCGGTCCTTCAGCACCTCTCCATTGGGAAAACGCAAGTCATTGACCTGCTCTTTGGGAACTGAAATCGCTTTTCTTTCCGCAGCACTCATACGTCAATCGAAATAATAGGTGAAACCAAAATAAGGAGTATGAAATCAAGTATACGTAAAGCAATCCCGATTTGCAAGTATTTGTACGCCAATATTTGATCCATTTATTGAAATATACATCATCCGACGATTTTGGAGGCAATCCAGATGTAAGATTTCCAAGCGACTTGTAGCACACCTGATTTGCCCAATTTCATCTTCTGTAAAATGGTTCGCACCCTCACAACGGCCTATTCGATCTTTCCTTTGGTTCTTGATCGACACAGCGATGCATGCACGCCTCTGCCCAGGGCTTCCAAGCCACGATTGGCTGTTCGATTTTTGAGCAATTAGTAAGACTCGGCGATGTGCTCGTCGATCACTTATACACGACGACGATCTGTAGATCAGAAAAGTCCCGAGATCTTTCCGTTGCTGTCGACGTCGATCTTCTCGGCACTTGGGATCGAGGGCAATCCTGGCATGCGCAGCATATTGCCCAAGATCGGAATCAAGAAACCTGCCCCTGCAGCCACTTCGATTTCCCTTACGGTCAATTCAAAGCCGCTGGGCCGACCCAGAATCTTGGGGTCGTCGGTGAATGAGCTCTGCGTCTTGGCCATGCACACGGGCAGGTGCTCCAGCCCCAGGCGCTTGATGCGGCGCAATGCGACCTTGGCCTCGTTGCCAAAGACCACCGACCCGGCGCCATAGACCTTCTTGGCGATGGCCTCGATCTTGTATTCGACGGGATCGTTCCAGTCGTAGACGGGACGATAAGGCCCCGTGCAGCTCGCGACGGCCTTCACGACCTCGTTGGCGAGGTCCTTGACGCCCTCGCCGCCCTTGGCCCAGCCTTCGTTGAGGGCCACGCCTACGCCGAGTTCGCGGCAGCGGTCGATCACGATCTTGATCTCCTCCTCGGTATCGGCCGAGAACCGGTTGATGCTCACGACACCCGGCACGCCATACATGCGGATGTTTTCGATGTGTTTCTCCAGATTGGGGAGTCCCTTGCGCAGGGCCTCTGGATCGGGTTGCGACAAGTCGGCGAGCGGCTTGCCGCCGTGGTATTTGAGCGCCCGTATCGTGGCGACGAGCACGATGGCCTTGGGCGAGAGGCCCGAGTAGCCGCATTTGATGTTGAGAAATTTCTCGGCGCCGAGGTCTGCGCCAAAGCCGGCCTCGGTCACGACGTAGTTGCTCATCGTGAGGCCCATCTTGGTGGCGATCACCGAGTTGGTGCCCTGGGCGATGTTGGCGAAGGGGCCGCCGTGGATGATGGCGGGATTGCCTTCGAGGGTCTGGACGAGGTTGGGCTTGAGGGCGTCCTTGAGCAGGGCGGTCATGGCGCCTTGCGCGTTCAGGTCGCGGGCATAGATGGCCTTGCGCTCAAAGGTGACGCCCATTTCTACAAGAACATGGCCCCCATGGACTTCCTGAGCCTGCTGATC
>JANMIM010001463.1:0-5598 GCA_031375795.1 Bacteroidota bacterium | reverse complement strand
GCCGCAAGATCCTCCTCGATCGGATATTCGCGCTCCAGGGGCACGGGTGGGAAGTCCGTTCGATGGGCCTTGGCGATGGGCGCGATGGCATGTGCCAGGGCAGTGGCGTCCTCGACCCGCACTATGTAGCGCTCAATGTAGGGCAGCAGCATCGGCGCTTTCAGGCCCAACTGAATAGCTTGGCGACCGAGCAATTTGCCATCCAATCCGCGCTCGGGATCCCACTGGCAGACGACGTTGGATTTCTTGAGCGCTGATTGCCAGAGTAATTCGTTCCCATATACTCTTGGATCAAAATGCGACTGTACGCTATTCTCCAATATCTCCAACCAAGCCCAATGATGGATTTTGATCCTTGCGATGGCCTCCATTCGGTGTTTGGTGGCATATTCAGATCGGTGCAAGGTCCAGGCAAATGACGGCTTGATCCAACTCGTGCGGTCCAAACCGAATCCTTTCCCAAAGGTCCCATTGGCCACCGCGAATTCGACGATCTTCGGATTGAATGCTTGGTAGACAAACACGCCCTCCTCATCAAATGCGCAATACACCTTGCGCGTCAGTGGTTTAGATTCATTTTCCAAGCGACATCGAGATTCAATTCGGCCAATTTAGTCCACACATCCCAGACGCGCCGCAAGATCCTCCTCGATCGGATATTCGCGCTCCAGGGGCACGGGGGGGAAGTCCATCACGCCGTCCTTGGCGAGCTGGGCGATCTTGCTGGCGAGGGGCGACACGTCCTCGACATGGAGCACAAATTCATGCGCAAATTGCTTCAAAATCGGTGCCTTGAGGCCGATTTGAATGGATTGGCGGCCCACGGGCTTGCCAGACAGGTCGCGCTCAGGGTCCCACTGACAGATGGCGTCGGCGCGCTTGAGCGCTATTTGCCAAAGCATGCGGTCGCCATAGATTTCATCGTCGTAGTGGGACTGCACGCTTTCCTCCAAGATCTGCAACCAAGCTGCGTGGCTGATCTTGATGCGGGCGATGGCCTGCATCTTGTTTTTGCTGCCGGCATAAGTGCGGTGCAGCACCCAGGCAAACGACGGCTTGATCCAGACAGTGCGGTCCACGGCATAGTTTTTTGCAAACTTGCCCGTTTCCAAGGCACCCCGCACCACCGACGGATTCAGGATCTGGTAGACGTAGACACCCTCGTCATCAAAGTCACAATAGACCTTGCGTGTGGGCGATTTGAAATCTTGTACTTTCATTCCCTCATTCAAAACTGCCCCAATATCAGTCTTTTTTGGGCAATATCTGCGCAGAAAGCGTGCTGGAAGGTCGGGATTGGGTAGCGTGAATGGTTGCAAGGAGGTCAATCGGGTTTTGGGTAGCATAGTGGAGCTTGGGAGACGGCGGATTTGGGCTTTTTGGAGCCGATCATTTGCATTGTCTACACTTTTGCTTAGTTTCAAGCCGCATGAAAAATTGGAGAAAAATATCGGTTTTGCTCGCCTTGGGCGTGGCGTGGGGCATCAATGGTGTGCTTGCCGGCGGGTTTCAGGTGAACTTGCAGGGCGTGGCACAGTCGGCGATGGGCCACACGGGCGCTGGATTGGCGTTTGATGCATCGGTCGCCTACTTCAACCCCGGCGGATTGGCCTTTGCGCCGACGAGTCTCTCGCTCGGCGTGACCCCCATCTTTCCCCGCATCAGCTACCTGGCCCCCAGCCCCGACAACTACACGGCCAGCAACACCAAGACCATCTCCACCCCTTTCAGCATGTATGGCTCCTACCGCCAACGCCTCACCGACGACCACTCCCTGGCCGCCGGCCTTGCGGTGTATACGCCCTTTGGCAGCCGCGTCCTGTATGCCGACGACTGGAAAGGCCAATTTGCCCTCCGCGAAATCTCCCTGAAGACGATTTTCATCCAGCCCACGATCGGCTACAATTACAAGGACAAATTTGGCATCGGCGGCGGCTTTGTCTATGCCACGGGCGACGTGCTGCTGCGCCGAGGCGTGCCGGCGCAGTTCACCGACGGCAGCTATGGCGAGGCGACACTCGCAGCGGGTGGCAGCGGCATGGGCTTCAACATCGGCACGATGGTGCGCCCCATTCCGGCATTGACCCTGGGACTCACCTACCGCTCGGCCCTCAAGTTTGAGGCCCAAGATGGCAAGGCGACATTCAGGGTGCCCAGCGCACTCGCCGATTTTTTCCCCTCCACCTCATTTACCGGCGCCATCTCCTTGCCTGCCACCGCCACCGTGGGCAGCTCCTACCAGATCAACGACAAGCACACCGTCGCCGTGGACATCAATTATGTCTTCTGGAGCATCTATGACAGCCTCAATTTTGATTTCAAGGACAATACCGACAAGCTCGACGACTTGAAGTCGGGCAAGCACTACCACAACGCATTCATCTTCAGGGCCGGATGGCAGGGCGAAATGACGAAGCACATCATCCTGCGCGGCGGGCTCACGTATGACATGACCCCCGTGCCCGACGGCTTTCTCACCCCCGAGACCCCCGACGCCAACAAGCTCGCCATCTCGGGCGGGGTCGGCTTCAAGGTCAAGGGGCTGCGCGCCGACGCCACATTCATGTGGGTGGAGGGCGCCAAGCGCTTCGACATCAACCAAGAGACCAATTTTGGCGGCACGTTCAAGGGCAGGGCCTTCATTCCCGGCGTGAGCTTGACCTACGTGTTTCAAAAGGCCGTCGATCATTCGGTAGATCAATAATTTGTTTTGTTCACAGTTTCATCCCTCAATTCAAAAACACAATACCCCTATGCAAGATCTCAGCAAGTACAACACGATCGTCGAAGAAATCATCCTCGCCTTGGGGGTGGATCCCGCACTCTGCCGTGGCGAAAAGATGGGCCAATACAGCCTCATGCTCGGTTCGGCCAGGGTATGGATCGACATTTGGTACATCGAGAGCCAGGGTCGCTCCTATTTCCAAGCCATGTCGCCCGTGATGCGGCTGCCGATCTACGAGCGGCAACATGCGTTTTTCCAGGAGTTGCTGGAGATCAACGACAAGCTCTATGGCGTCGCCTTCACGGTTTACAACGGCTGGGCTTGGCTCAAGCATATCCGTGAGACAGATGGCCTGGACAAGTCTGAGATCGAGGCGATGGTACACCGCATCGGTGTCTATGCCGACCAGTATGACGATGCACTCAAAACCAAGTATGGCGAGGCCCCGCTGGTGGAAACTGCCCCTCCCGGTGCACCTGGTCAGGCCAAGTAAGGCATTCTCCCAATCGCAAAACGGTCGTGTTGGCTTGCCGACACGGCCGTTTTGCATTCCGGCATGCCGATATTTCCTTCTTGAGCGGACAAATGGTGCTGTTGGCGAGATCGTGATTGGCAGGCCTGTGGACAGGCCATTGCTGTCAGGAGGGCAGGATTCCGATGACCAACGACGTCATTTGCCGCTGTCAACCAAGAAATATATCAACAATTCCCCTCGCCTACCCAAGGAATCCCTACCTTTGCCATCAGATGATGAATTTTCTGCGCCTATATCCATTTTGTCCCACCTCGGCGCCCTGCTCAGGAAATGATGCGCAGCAGATTGTAAATCAAGCATTTGCAAGACCATCGGGCAGCCGGTCGACCATTTCATAATCATCACGACATCCTTGAAGATGGAGCCATCGATGGTGCGCTTGTTCTTCCTGCGTCGCCCCTCCCCTTCGCTACACGCGAAATACTGTGTCCAACTCGTCAAAGGTCGCAGGAAAGGATCAAAGACCCATTTGAACGTTTGAAGTCCTATCAATGTGAGTTTATATGAAGTCAATAATCGTAGACAGTAGGAAAAAATCCGATGCAATGCTGGCCAAGCAGTACCCAGATGCACGGATCATCGATGTCACCTCCAAGGCGACCGATCTTTATGTCAAATTCAGCCCGTTCTTTCCCCACAAGGGCGTGCCGATCCCGTTCAGCCATCCCCGCACAGCCAAGTCTGTCGAGGGCATTTGGCAGGGCTTGAAGGTGTTTGACAAGGCAGATGTCGCCCCATTGTGCTTCTCCAACGACACGATGAAGGACATCAAGCGCACCGAACGCAAGTATGGGAAATGCAAGGGCCACCGTCGCGGCATCGACGGCAAGACCCTGCTGAACTACATCGAGGCGCGCATCGAAATCTACATGCCGAGCTATGTATGGGTCTTGGAAAATCGTCTCGCCCCCGACGTGCGCAAGCTGCGTGCGATCTTGGAGACGCAAGACATTGTGCTGCTGGACTTTGAGAGCAATGGCGACATCTTGGATGCCAGCAGCCCGCTCTCGCATGCCTGGCTCATCAAGCATTATTTGGAGGGCACCTTGTACAAGGAGCCTGCTCCAGAGGCTGCCGCTCCTATCGCGGAGGCCGCGCCTGTCGCCGTCGTGGAGCCGGTCGCCGTCGCGGAACCTGTGATCGAAGCAGGAGCCGTTGTAGAGCATACAGCTGACGATGTGGTCGAGGCCAAGGCTGAGACGACACCAGAGGCCGTCGCCGAGGCGGTCTAGGACCGCTGACAATCAACCATGAAGCCCGTCGTCGCAATTGCTTGCGGCGACGGGCTTTTGCATGGGGTCAAGACAGCACGCCGACCTTGCGGTAGCGGTTGCGGTAATCGATCGGCGACATGCCCGCTATCTTCTTGAAAACATCGCGAAAGGCCTTCACGTCTGTGTATCCCACTTCATACATGACCTCATTCACGGTCTTGCGCCCCCCTTCGAGCTGACTCTTGGCGGCCTCGATCTTCACGCGTTGGATGTATTCGATCACGGTGTTGGAGGTCGCTTTTTTGAAGCGCCGCTCAAAAGTGCGACGGCCCACGCCAAACTTGTCGGCGATGCCATCGATCGTGAGCCGCTCCTGAAAGCTGTCCTCGATGTGTGCCTGTGCCAGTTTCACCACATCGTCCTCGTGCTTTCGTTGGCCTTTGAAAATGGCAAACGGAGCCTGTGAGTCCCTACCAATGTCCAGCACAAAAAATTTGGCCGCCAAGACAGCCATCTCGCGGCTCGTGTATTTCTCCACAAGGTGCAAGAGCAGGTTCCAATAGGCGCTTGCACCTCCGCTGGAATAGATGCCGTTTTGATCGGTCACAATCCGCTCATCCACCAAGTTCACCTGGGGAAACATCGCCCGAAAGGCATCTGCAAACATCCAATGTGTCGAGCAGGACATACCCTGAAGCAAGCCCGTCTCGGCCAGCAGGAAGGCACCGATGCACAGACTGGCCAATTCCGCTCCGTTTTTGTATTGCCTTACCATCCATGGTACAAATGCCTGGTTTGCCTTCAACGCCGATTTCATTTCACCACTCAGGGCGGGCACGATCACAAGGTCGCTGCGCCCGGTATCCCCGATGACCAGATCAGGACGGATCACCACGGCGCCATCGCTCAGCGTCACCTCAGGCGACAGACCGATGAGCTGAATCTTGAACATCGGTGGCTGCCCCGACTGGATCAAAAATTGGTTCACAGCGCTAAACATGTAGCGCGGATCGACGATTGCAGCGGGCACCGCGCCTTCTGGAACCAAGATGGAAACAGTTTTCATGTGACAAATTAAGCCAAAACGATTGTCGTGATCAACCCCCAAGTATGTCGTTTTTCAC
>JANMIM010001451.1:0-10608 GCA_031375795.1 Bacteroidota bacterium | reverse complement strand
GATCTTGAGCTGGGCGGCGAGCGACTCCACGCTCAAGATGTGCTTGCCAATCAGCACCTTGCTGAGGGCATTGCTGGCGTGGCAGGCGGCCATGGACACGTGCATGTCCTTGTCACCGCACAATTTGTCGAGGGCCGCATTGCCCGCTGGCGTACCCAGCTCTCGCAGGCCCTCGGCCGCCACGATGCGCATCACGGGTTCGCCCGATTGCGCTGCGGCGAGCAGCAGCCTCTCGGCAAAGGCATTGTCGCCCGTCCTTGTGAGCATGCGCACGGCATACGTGGCCAATTTCTGACGAAAAATTCGCAGGGATTTGTGCAAATAAATCGGGTATTCGATCAATGCCGTGACGACATAACCGACCAAGCACCACAGGGAAAGCAGCGCAAAGGGTTTGCCCAGGAAAACCAGGAGGTAGATCGGATTGAGCAGTCCAAACAACAACGGCACGACCATGGTCCATTTCTTGGGAGACAGGGCCCAGGAAATGCGTTTGCGAAATCCCAGATCATCCCTGCCCCTCGGCGAGCGACACCAAAACCGTGAAATGCGCGGCTCGATGTACTGAAACAGGTGCATAATCCCGACCACGGAAGTCATTCCAAACAAGATACCGATGACGAGAAAAGGAATGTCCATTGTCCTTGAAATTGCTTGCCCACATTACGCAAAACCTGCCGACGGGGTTGGGAAAATCGATTTAGATGAACGTCGGAATCGCATCGGCTCACCGGGAAAAAAGCCCGTCAAGCCTCCTGGGCAAAGGATTTCAGCAGCAGCTTGGTGTTTTGATCGAGCACCGGCGGATTTTTGAACACCAGCTTGATCGGCGGCGCATTGAGTTCTTGGCGATGGTGTAGCGCCTGCACGACGGCGCTCACAGCCCAGTCATAATTGATGTCGCGTCCCCCGATGATTTCCAAGACATCGGCCTCGATCGTCTTGGCGGTTTTGCGCTCCTCGTCCCAGACCGCAATCGTGAGGATGCCATCCTCCAACGCATGCACCTGCTCGCCGCCGACCTGTGCCGTCACCGTCTTCACGCCGAGCTGCAGGTCCTTGGCCTCACCGCAAACCTTGCAATAGACCCAGTTCCAATCCAAGTATTCCGATTGTGCAGCCCGCGAATGGCAAACGCTGCAATACAAGTCGGGAAAGGCAAGCCGCTGCGCCAATTGTGAATACACGACGTCGTCGATCGTGGTGGCCGTCAACTGCATATTGCGGCGCATGTGTGTACTGTAGCCCTTAAGGGCCAGCGATGTCGCCCAGGATTTATGCTCCTCGATCAGCTTCTTGAGGCGTGACGGGCTTTGGGCCATCTTGCCGGTGGCGATCAAACTCAATTGCCGATGGGCATCCATCGCAGCCTTGGACACTTCGCGCTCGGGATCTTTTTCCATTTTCTGGAGGGCCGGCAAGGCAATCATGGGATCGATTTCCATGAAACCATTGACCGAGGCGATCCTCACCTCGAGGTCTTCATTTCTCGCCAGTTGGTAGAGAAAATCCTTGGTTGTCTCCAAGTCGCAAAACGCGGCGACCTTTTTGGCAGCGACGACAAGCATCCACAAGCTGATCTGCACCGGGGCGGGTTTGATGAAGTTGTATTTAAGCACCCTCGGAAACAAGAAACCAAAGCCAAAAGCGAGCATCGAAACCCATTGCTCGAAGACAGCTGCGACGGGGATCGCAATCCCCAAGGCCAACAAAAGCGGGAAATAGGTCACCAAAAAGGAAAGCGACGGCATCTTGCAGAGCAAATTGGCGCGCTTGAGGATCCCTTTGGGCTTGGTGAGCCATCCCGGCTCCAGCAGCCATCGCCCCCACCGCTCGGCGCGCGCCTGGGCATTGTAACCGACGGCCAAGGTCGTGAGTACACCGAAAAAGAAATAAAGCAGCCCTGATGCCTCCATTTTTTCTAAGCCTTAATTTGCTTGGATTGATTAAGATCCATGAGTCATACAAAGCTAGAAAAATATTTGATTGGAGAATGACCTTCGGCGACCGTGGGTGCAATGCGAGGGTGGCGTGTGTTCCCATCGGTTGAGGCGGGTGAAGACGCAATATTTTCCTAGAACAGCGATCATTCGGAATCCTGAAACACTGGGTCCAGATTGCGCAGAAGGCTGAGGCTGTTGCTGGACAATGGTGGCGCATTCACCAGACGCACTTGTATCGCCTTGCCGAAGCCTGGATTTTCATTGTTGAGTTTCTCGACGACTGCGCTCACGGCCCAGTCGTAATCCATCGCCTTGCCGCCCACGATTTCCAGCGAAGAGATCGTGGCATTGCGGGCTTGGCGCTTGGCTTCATCCCACAAATTCACCCGCAATACGCCCTCCACCAACTGCCAGTCGCTCAGGGCCCCGATCTGCCCGATTGCCTCCACGATGCCCGGCACCAAATGCAGCACATCTTGGCATTGCACACAGCGCACCCAGACCCACTCCTCGTATTGGAATTGCTCGGCGCGTGCGTAGCATTCCCTGCAATATAGGTCTGGAAATGCGTGGCGCAAACGGGTCTGCGAAACCACGATGTCCTCGATGATCTTCTGTGTGCGCTGGTAATAGTCCTCGTAATCTACATTGCTGGAAACATTGGAATTGCCGAGGCGCTTGGTTTCCAACTTGCGGTGATTGGTGGTGAGTTTTTCCATTTCCTTCACGCTGAGCGGTGTGGTGATCAGCAATTTTTGAAGCGCCAAAACGGCCTTTACCGCACTGTCAACCACAGCCTTGTCTTGGTCAGTGCTCAATTTTTCAAGCACCGGCAGATGCTCCAATTCACCCAATTCCGCAAAACCTACCGCAGACGCAATCCTGAACATGGGATCCTTGGAATTGGAGACCTCCTGCAGCAGTTGCAAGGAGGCATTGCGTTCGCCGAGTCGCGCCACCATTTTGGCCCCCAGCTTGGCAACCTCTTGGCGGTATTCCTTGATTTTTTTGCGCAGGGAAATGAAATATGCACCGGTAAAATAGCTCGCATATCCGACGACAATCGCCATGGCAATATAGCCCACTTGTAGGTCATCGTTTCCCCGCGTCACGAGAAAAATAATTCCCAGCAATAGGCCCGCAGAGACCGCCGATGCCCAAAATTTGGGCAATAACAACACCCAACTTTGTGGAGACAAAGCCCTGCGGGCCCGCCGCAGAATCGTGGCAGCAGCCTTGGGGCCTTTGGGATGCCAATAGGAGGCATGATCGTAGAGGTCGATGGTGCTCGCAGGCGGAAAGGCCCCGAATCCTACGCTTGCGCCAAAAATGGCACAGATGCCATAAAAAAAATGTGATCCATCCATCAATCGGTGATTCTATCGTGAAAATAGGCATTCGCTGCTACATCTGCAATGGAATGCTTGCATCGCTGGGCACACACGATGACAGATGGGCGGTTACAGTCGTTAGAGGGAGGAATATCGAAAAATTGGATCCAAGTCCTGCAACAATTGCAAGGTATTTTTGTCCAATTTCGGATCGTTGATCAGCCGCACGCGGATGTCTTTTCCGTAGGCTGGATTCTCGTTGTGGAGCTTCTCGACGACGGCACTCACGGCCCAGTCATAATTGATGTCAGACCCGCCCACGATTTCCAATGCTGAGATCGATCCGCTCCGCGCATGGCGCTTCTCATCATCCCACAAGCCGAGGCGCAATTCACCATTCTGCAATTGCCAAGCATGTGGCTCACCTACCTGCGCGGTCACATATCGCACATCGGGCACGAGCGCGGGCGCATCCTTGCATTTTGTGCAGCACAACCAATCCCAATATTCGAAATGCATTTGCTCGGCCCAAGCATAACAATCGCGGCAATACACATGCCGAAAAGCACGGCGAAGTGTGATCTGCGAATACAGGACCCGCTCGAGGTAATCAAAATTCACCTCCACCATGCCCTTCCCATCGAGGCTTTTGGCTTCGGGCCCCTTGCCTTTCACGATATAGGTCTTGCCGGCACTTACCATATAAGTCTCCAGCGGCTTCACACTCATCGGCTTGTGGCCGGCAGTCACCTGGTCCAGCTCGCCCATGGCCGCAGCCGCGGCAGTAGCGACCTGCGGAGCTGCATCAAGGCTGAGCGTTTTTAATGCGGTGAGGCCTGCCGAATTTGGCAATTGTTTGAACCCCAAGACCGCCGCAGCCCTCCAAATCGGATCGCTTGACAGGGCAGCCTTTTGCAGCAAGGCCAGGGCCTCACTGGCTTCGCCCCAGCGACCAATGGCGGTCGCCCCGATTTTTGCGTGATCAGACCAATATCTCTGCATTGTTTTGTGGTATGAACTCCGAAATGAGGTCATAAAGAGGATTCCCCCACCTGCCAACAGGCCCAAAAGATTGACGATCGCTTCTGGTAGTGTTGCCTCGCTGCCCACTTGGTAAAGGACATAAAATCCAGCGCCCAACCAAATCGAAGGCATGCACCGCCTCAAGGCATGCAGCCATGTCTTGGGCACCAAAGCCTTGCGGGCCCGCTGCAACAAAACCTCGCGTTGATCTCCCGCCACGGCGCTTCCAAATCCACCATGGTCGGTGAGCTTGGCAATGTCAAACATCGGCGAAGAGGTCCACATGATGAAGGCGCCGATGACTGCTTGGATCAAGAATGTGACAACGCCCCACTCCATGGTTGTTCTTTTTTCCCAAAGATCAATAAAATCCGGGACAAATTGGTGCCCAGCATGTCCTCAACCACCCTGGAACTGGGGATCTAGGTCCTTGAGCAATCGCAACGTATTAGGGTCCAGGGCGGGATTGTCGACGAGCCGCACGCGGATGTCTTTTCCGTAGGCTGGATTCTCGTTGTGGAGCTTCTCGACGACGGCACTCACGGCCCAGTCATAATGGATGTCAGACCCGCCAATGATTTCCAAGATGGTCACATCTGCATTGCGCGCAATATGCGTTTTTTCATTCCACAAACCGATGCGAAGCTTCCCATCCTGCAATTGCCAGGCCTGCGGCTCGCCGATCTGCGCGATGACATCGTGCACGTCGGCCATCAGGGCCATGGCATCCTTGCACTTGCTGCAGCGCACCCAATCCCAAAGCTCAAAACGAATTTCTTCTGACCATGCATTGCAGTCCAGGCAATAGACGTGAGGGTGTGAACGCCGCAGGTGGATCTGTGAAAAAACAATTTGCTCCAAGTAGGCGTGATCGACCTCCATGTATTCCGATCCGCTCATTCCCTGGCGTGATGCTCCCTTTTTTTTCACAATATAGGTCTTGCCGGCGCCTTCTATGTAAGATGCCAATGCCTTTACGCTCATGGGTTTGCGCCCTGCATACACAGCCTGCACGTCTGCCAGGCCTTCGGTCGCCAATGTCGCGATCTGCGCGTCGGGATCGCGGCTCAATGATTCCAAGGCAGGTAGACCGATGGCTGGAGGCATTTGTTTGAATCCCGTGATCGCCGCCCGTCGCCATATCCCAATTGGTGACCTTGCAGCCTTTTCCAACATGGATTTTGCTTCCTCCAAATCGCACCAGCGGCTCACGATCATCGCCCCCAATCTTGCACGGTCAAACCAATATTTGCCCAGCTGCTGGGGAATGGTGGAGGACATTGTATAGGCGACAATGGCGGTACCGCCGAGCAAGAGGCCTGCCAAGTGCATCATCGACTCGCCAAAGGACGCCTGCGTGCCCAGTTCATACAAGATAAAAAAGCTGGTGCCACTGAGGAAAGAAAATGAAAAACGATACATTACGCCCCAAAATACGGTCTTGGGGACCAATGCTTTACGGCAACGCTTGATCAGGGATCTGCGCAGGTTACTGATGACGACGGTGCCATATTCATCGATGTCCTCAACCTTCATGCTGGCGAATACCGGAGCTGACAATAACATGAATGGCCAAGCGATCACTGCCCAGATTCCCAGTATGTTGCTGATAATATCCATCATTCGATTTTATCCAAAGATGTGCAAAATTCTTGAAAAGAGACCTCGCTACTCAAGCGATCTGTATGACAAATTTCGAACCTGTTCGTCGGCCCTCCCCAAAACAATGCCGGGGGCCGACGAACGCGCATTTGGATTCATGATGCGGCTGCGCCGAATCATTGCTTGGCGGACAATACCGTTCGTCGGCCCACAAGCGAGGCGGTGGGGAGGGCCGACGAACAGCTTATTTCCTCTGTCTGCCGAATTTGTCGTACACCCCCTCAAGCGATCCGAAACTGTGGATCCAAATCCTTGAGCAATCGCAACGTATTGTGGTCCAGCGCGGGATTGTCCACGAGCCGCACGCGGATGTCTTTTCCAAAGGCCTGGTTTTCATTGCGCAGTTTCTCAACCACGGCGCTCACGGCCCAGTCGTAGTTGATGCCTGAGCCGCCGATGATTTTCAGGGCATCCATGTCGGCGTTGCGGGCTTTGGTGCTTGCATCGTTCCACAGGCGCACTTTGAGATGGCCGTCCTGAAGTTGCCAAGGCTCATCTTCGCCGATTTGGCCAGTGACATGCGCGATGTGTGGCACGAGGTCGACAACATCCTTGCAATTGACACAGCGCACCCAGCTCCATTCCAGGGAATAAAGCCACTCAGCGCGTTGGTAACATTTGCTGCAATAGACATCTGGAAATGACCTGCGCAATATCAATTGTGAATAGACGATTTTGTCGATTGCATCAAAACATTCCTGAAAGACCTTTTGATGTTCTTCCTTTTCAAATTTGTAGACTTTGGGGAGCTGTTTTTGCAACACGAGGTAGTCGGCAATGAGTGATTCGATGTTTTGAACGCTGATCGGCACCGTCAATTTCGAGGCCTTTTCGATGTCCCGAAGGGCTTTGTTGGCAGCGCCTGCAATCAATTCATGCTGATCACTGCACAAGTTTTTGAGTGCCCCTTTGGCTTCGGAAGTCCCCAGTTCACGAAGACCTGCGATGGCAGCCATGCGCAATACCATTTCACCACGCTGTGAAGTCTCGATCAACAATTTCGTGCTCGGCCCCGTATCACGAAGGCGGGCAAGAAATTTTGCGCCCATGTTTGCATTGACCTCCCAATTCCTCAGGAGCAAACGCCTCAGATCGAACCAATAGGCAAACGTAAAAAATACGGCGCTACCTGTAAAAATGCCTGCAAATTCCAACAATGATTCCCCAGCCTTGAGTTTGGGATCAAGCTCAATATGGGCCAAGCACAAGGCAATGCTGATGACGATCGATGGCCAAAACAGCAGCGTCGCATCTAGCCATCGGTAGTCTGAAAGTGCCTTTCGTGCGCGGCCAAAAATCGTATCCAGTGCTGGCAACCCTACGGAATACCAGGATTCATTGGGATCGATGTTCCTGAATTTCTCCCAGCGGGGCACCGACAGCAACATGCTAATCAATCCCAGAAGGGCCCACATCCAAAAATCCCCCTTGATCTCTTCCATTTGTGCCAGTTACATTCAATGGTTGTTTTAATTTCCGCTTACTCCCCTACCGCCACTGCCTTGTCCACGATGCGCAGCAATTTCATGGTGTTGAGGGACAATGTCGGATTGTACAAGTATTTGACATGGGCCTTGGGCTCGCCGTGTAGCAAAAATGCGCGCAACTGCTCGATGACAGCACTCACCGCCCAGTCGTAGTCGATGTCCTTGCCTCCCACAATTTCTAGTACGTCGATTTCGGCGCCGCGCGCCTTGCGGTCCTCGGCATTCCAGAGGCTCAGCTTGAGGTCGCCATTGCGCAATTCCCACGCATCGACGCCACCGACTTGGCCGGTCACCACGACGACGCCGGGCTTGAGGCCAAAGACGTCCTTGCAACGCTTGCAGCGCACCCAAGCCCAATCCTTGTACACGACCTCCTCGGCGCGGCAATGGCAGTCCATGCAAAACAAATAGGGAAACGAGCGCCGCAAGGGCAATTGCGAAAATACCGTCTCCTCAAATACATTCCTGAGCCGGTAGTGATCGGCCATCAGGGACTCGCGGTGCGTGTTGTCGACGGTGGCTTCCAGCATGCTGTCCATGCGGTTGTAGTCGATCATGGTTTGATTGAGGGGTATCACACTGCGGCGGCCCTGGCCGCTGAGGATCGCCTCGATGTTTTCCAGGGAATTTCGGGCCTTGGAGGCAACCTGCTCGTCGGGATCGTGCATGAGTTTTTGCAAAATCTCGTTGCCGGTGGTGGTGCCCAGGTAGCGCAACGCGATCGCCGCGCCGAGCCTCAGCCGCGCTTGGGGCTGCTGCGAAGCCTGTGCCAGCAACTCCTCGGCGTCGCTGAGCACGCCCCTGCGGGCCATCGCCTTGCAAGCCTGTGTGGCGATGGCTTGCAGATTGCTGTCGATCGCATGGCGCAGGCCCAATGCATAGGCTGCCCCCATCGCAAGCCCGGCACCCAAAAGGTAGCCTGCCACCACATCGAGCCGCATTCCTAGGAGCCCTCGAGTGGTGCCCGTACCCCAAGTGAGCGAGGTGAGCAAGAGCAGCACAAGCACCGAGGGCAGAAAAAGGGGCCAAGTGAATAGGACGATCTTGCCAGAGAGCGCGATTTCAGCGCGCTTGCGCAGTTTTTGAGCAGCATCCTTCCCGTTGGGTCGCCAAAACACGGATTGGTCGTCGGCCCTGGATTTGAGGTAGCTGGGAATGCTGAGCAGGAAGGCCATCGCCCCGACAAAGCCCGATCCCAATAGTGCGCCCATCATCTCGTTTTATTCATTGTTCCTGTGAAGATAGCTCGTTTGGACGAATAGGCAATTGGTTTCCAATAAAATAGGGATCTGGAAATGCGTCGTTCCTGCCGACTCCCGCGTGCCAGCCGCAGGCGGTCACTTGGCGAGGATCATGCTCTGGTCCAAGGTCCTGAGCAGATGATAGGTATTGGGCTCCAACACGGGGTCGCCGATGAGTTTCACACTGATGCGCGATCCGACCCCCAGGCTCATGTTGTGCAGTTTGTCGACGACGGCGCTCACAGCCCAGTCATAATTGATGTTTTTGCCACCGATCACCTCGAGCACCTCCAAGTCTGCCGCGTGGCCCTTGCGATTGGCCTCATCCCAGAGGTTTACACGCAGCACGCCGTCCTTGGCCTCCCATTCCTGCTCACCCCCGATCTGCCCGACCACCGTCAAGATGCCGGGCTTGAGGCCATGTACCTCCTTGCACTGGCGGCAGCGCACCCAGTCCCATTCCTCATAGTGCAGGTGCTCGGCGCGGGCATAGCAGTCTTTGCAAAAAATGTCTGGATAGGATCGCCTGAGTGGGAGCTGCGAATAGACGATCTCATCGATTTGTCGCGTGATCTCGTCAAATTTTTCTCTGTTGAGCACATATTCAGCGCCTTTGCGCTTGCCGCGTAGGCGCTGCACGAGCCAGGCATGCTCGGTCACGTAGGTGTCCATGGTGCGCACGCTCAGCAGCCCATTTCCCAGGTACACCTGCTTGAGCTCGATGTAGGCATCGCGCGAGGCCGTGGCCACAAACACGTCGGCGTCCTCGCCCAGGAGCCGCAGGGCCTCGGAGCCCTCCTTGGTGCCCAACTCCCGCAGGCCCATGGCGGCGGCGATCCGCAAGCCCGGATCACTCGACTTGGCCAGCGGCACCAGGATGGCATTGGAGACCTCGGGCGGCATGCGGCGCACCAATTTTTGTGCCGCGAAGATGGCCACTTCCCGACGAAACGAGCTCAGCGACTTTGTGAGGTCCAGCGGATAGGCGACCAGCAATGCACCGGCATAACCGATCAAGGCACCAGACAAAAAGTTGAAGGAGAATCCAAACGCTCCCGTACTGGAGAACAACCAGATCGCGAGCACGAAAAAAAATGGCGAAAATAGCGGCAGCACATACAGGTGATTGGCGGGCGACAAGGCAAGCTTCACGCGACGCAAAAAGCCATCCTGCCCGTTGGCGCTCCATGGCCGAAACCATCGGTACATCCAATTTGGTTGCTTTTGCCCGATCGCCTTGAGCGAGGCAAACATCGCGACAACGCCAGCAATTATTCCCCAAGTCAGCATGGTGTTACCCTTGATAGATGGTCATGTTGCCAAATCTAAGGAATCGATTCCTAAAATGAGGCAAGCGCAGCATGAAAAATGGACGTACCCTTTTCCTGCTGACCTCGGCGTGGGGTGCCCTGTGATTGGCTTCGCTGAACATACGATTGCCTGCGGCGACCCGAGGCTTCATTGGCCACGGGTTGCGAAGCGAGCCCTTGCCCTGCTCATCCGGCATTTGCACCTGTCCAACCCTTCAAATCGACCAACTGCGCCAGCAAGTAACCATTCGCGTCGGATTTCCACTAGTTTTGCAGCCTGATTGATACTTGTCATGCGCTACGTCATCTACACGCTGTCCATTTTGTTTTTGATCCTGCAACTCGCGGCCTGCAACACAGGCGGCTTGTCGGCTGAGGAAAAGGCGCGCGTGGAGTCCGTGGAGACCCTGCCCAGGGTGGACTATGCCTCCAATGGCTTGTCATTCAGCCTCGCAGAGATCGAGGGCCTGCGCAAGACCCACAAGGACTCGGTGCCATGGGCCTCTTACATGACAGAGAGCGACAGCAACGGGCAACTCGGCTATTATTTCTACCCAGGTTACAAGGTCGAGTTGTCGTCACCGCAGGTCAGGCTCGAATACATGTACAAG
>JANMIM010001432.1:0-7328 GCA_031375795.1 Bacteroidota bacterium | reverse complement strand
CTGCTGGGCAACCCGCCCAAAGATGCTGTCGCAGGCATTGATGCCCCGGTTGGCGGCGTATCCCCGCTTTTCATAGTCGTCGACACAGTCCTTGTAGCCGAGGTAGCTGAGCTCGCGGCGCAGCTCGCGGTGCGCCGCGAGCACGCCACCTGGGTACATGTGGGGATGCACGTACCGCGCAAAGGCCGGGTCATGCGCCTCTGTCGTGTCGTAGAGGGCCGACGAGAAATCCCAGCGCACACGGCCCTCGACCGTGTAGATGTCCCCTTCATTGATGACCTTTTGCCCGACGAAGACAAACAGGTAGCAAAGCAAGAAGGGCAGGCAAGCCATTCCCAGGCCCTTCAACCGCTCCATCATCGGCCATTTCCAGCGCAGCAACATCAGGCCAAACAAAGGCAGGTGGATCATCGCGCTCAGCTTGGCCATGAAACACAGGCCCATCATCAACCCAAACAAGGTCGCAGTCTGCCACCTGCCGTCCCGCAGCCACAGGATGAGCATGGCCACGCTGAGCAGGATGAAACTCGTGAACATGCTCTCCGAGAGCATCGAATGGTTGTAAAACATCGTGAGTGGCTCGATGGCCGCCAAGCCAATCGCCGCCCATCTCCACAGATGCGCATCGCCAAACAGCACTTGGGCCAATAAACTCACGGCGGCGGCAAACAAGAGGCATTGCAGCCCCACGATGAACCAGACATTGGGCCAGATTTTGGTGCAGGCGGCAATGTAGATGTTGAGCAGAGGATTGTGGTAGATGTCCCAACTGAGGCCACCCCTGATGAATGAGTTGGTGTCAATCTCGTACAAGGGCGTGCCCAACGCAAGGAAAATCCATTGCAGCAATGCCACCACAGCAAAACCTAGCCAAAATCCTTTGCTCCGCACAATGTCCAAGGGCCTTTGCATCGCGCAAAATAACCATTCGCCTCCAAAATCCACTCAAATTCGGAGTATTGTTGGTCGATCGCCCCAAAAGCCGCAAGAATCGACGCAATTAAAAATATTATTTGGAATTTCGGGAGAAATTGTCTTATTTGTGTTGATTGTTGATTGACTAAGTCGGCAAGGCGCGCTATTGTATCGTGATTGGGTTTTCTTCATGAGGTAGAGCTTTGAAGGAGGCCATCTTCAAAATGATAGCATCGTCGTGCCATATTACCGAGGATGGCTTCACCATCCTCGGTTTATTTTTACGTGTTCCTGCACGCCAAACGGCGTTGGAAAATCACCGTTGGGCCTCCACTACGATGCTTTTTTGAAGCGAATTGCTTATTTTTGCATCATTGTAAGCATTCGTAAATTGGATCAAATGGAACCTGCAAAAACAAAGAAAAAACTTGTCGTGCTCACAGGCGCGGGCATCAGCGCAGAGAGCGGCATCGCCACCTTCAGAGGGTCGGGCGGCCTCTGGGAGGGGCATGATGTGACCGAGGTCGCATCGCCGGGTGGCTGGTACAAGAACCCCGCCATGGTGCTTGAGTTTTACAACCAACGGCGCCGGCAGATGGTCGCGTGTGCCCCCAATGCGGGTCACTTTGCCTTGGTCGAGCTGGAAAAACACTTCGATGTGCAGATCATCACCCAAAACATCGACAACCTGCATGAGCGTGCAGGCTCCACCAAGGTTTTGCACTTGCATGGCGAAATCCTATTTGCCCGCAGCTCGCAAGATGAATCGCTCCTGTACGAGCTGCCCGGCGGCAAAGACATCGTGCTGGGCGACAAGTGCGCACTGGGATCACAATTGAGGCCCCATATTGTCTGGTTTGGCGAGGACGTGCCCTTGTTTCCCGTCGCAGTCAATCTGAGCAGGGAAGCCGAAATCTTCATCGTCGTCGGCACCTCCCTGGCCGTGTACCCCGCAAACACGCTCGTGACCTATCCCCTGCCGGGCGCTGCGATCTACATCGTGGACCCGACCAAGCCCGACATGTTGCCGCGCGGCCGGGTGCGATTTGTGGAGCAGAAGGCCACCCTCGGTCTACCGATGATCATGGACGAGCTGGTCGCCATGGCCTGATCCCACTCGATTTGCAGCGACATCACTGAAAAATCACCGCTTCACAAACCCTTCGCTTATCTTTACCCTAGCGATCTCAGCGTCGCTACCGCAATAGAGATGGGAAAAACGATCATGATTGCTTGCTTGATGATGGGCATGGTACTGGGAACCAACGCACAACGCACAGACGCAGACTATGAACAGATGCTCAAGTCGCTCTACAAGGGCACTGTGCAAACCGTTACACCTGTGGGGCTCGCCTACATGCAACGCGGCACCGACAGGCCGATGTTGCTGGACACGCGCACCCCCAAGGAATATGGGGTGAGCCACATTGCCGGCGCGCAGCTCGTGGACTACGGCAAGTTTAGCGAGAAGGTGGCCAAGACGTGGTCGCGTGACAAAGTCGTGGTCGTGTACTGCACCGTGGGCTACCGCAGCGAGCGCATCGGGGAGCAGCTCAAGAAACTGGGCTTTCAAAACGTCTTCAACCTCTATGGCGGCATCTTTGAATGGGTCAATCAAGGCCATCCCGTCATCGGTCCCGATGGCCATGAAACCGCCAAGGTCCACGCCTACTCAGAGGAGTGGGGAAAATGGCTGCTCAAAGGCGAAAAAGTCTACAAGTAAACCGAGCAACCCACATGTGCGGCATCGGCTCGGATTGGATCAATAGCGCGGTCTCAGAGTCCTCGCATGGGGATGTGTTGCAGCGTGCGGATGAGCCGGGTGTGCGCCAAGCCTTGATCATCTTTGCAAAAAATCCAGCCTTGGGGCGGGTGAAGACACGTCTTGCACAGACCATCGGTGACGCGGCAGCCTACGAGGCCTACCTGCAAATGCTCGCGCATACCCGCACGGTGGCACGACAGGTGGACTGTGACCGCTGGGTCTACTATTCCGATTTTGTGGACGACAAAGACGCATGGTCTTCGCCCGACTTTTGCAAGGCTGTGCAAGTGGCTGGCGACTTGGGCCACAAGATGGCCGAGGCATTTGCCGACCTGTTTCGGGCAGGCTACGAGCGGGTGTTGCTGGTAGGCACAGACATTCTGGATTTGCAGCCGCAACATATACATCAAGCCTTCAGGGCATTGGAGCAGCATGATTTTGTATTGGGGCCTGCCGTCGACGGCGGCTACTACTTGGTGGGGATGCGGGAGCTGCAAACGTCCATTTTTCAAAACAAAACCTGGAGCACGCCGACTGTCCTATCGTCCACGATAGAGGACATCCACCAGCTCAATCGGACTGTGCAACTTGTCACCGAGCTGAACGACGTGGACGACGAAAAAGACTGGCAAGAAGCCCTGCAGCGCTGGCAAATCCGCCAAAGGATCTGACACAAGGGATTGATCATGAACGGGATGCCCCCATCCATTGGATCACCGATCCTTTGTCCAGCATCGAGACACCGCCAACGCGCGATTGGTCAATCGGAAAAAAAGGCTTGGGAACTCAGGAAATTCTGGCATTCTCCAAGAACTTTCCAGTGCTGGCATAGTTTTGGATTGGTAGGCCGAAACTCTTTTGCTACTTTTGATTGAAACACGAAAAAACATGAAAAATCTAGTACTCGCCGCCCTCGCCCTGCTCTTGTGCCTCAATACATACGCACAGACAGCAAATTCCAACTTGATCCTCTTTACAGAAAACGGTGAACGGTTCTTTGGCATCCTCAATGGACAGCGCATGAACGACGAGCCGGTCACCAACCTAAAGGTACAGGACCTGAACCAGCCGAGCTATACCCTCAAGGTGATCTTTGAAAACAAATCCTTGGGCGAGATGAACAAGACCGTCTACCTGGAAAGCGGCGTCGAGGCGGTGTATGCCGTGAAATTGGACAACAAGGGCAATTACAAATTGGGCTTCAGAAGCTCCGTGCCCATGGCGCAGGCAGCACCTCCAGCCCCGCAGCAGCAAGTGGTCTACTGGGGCGCAGCACCCGTCGTGACACAGGCCGTGCCCGTGACCACTGGTACGACGACCACGACCGTGCGTGAGGAAACCGTCACCACAAACGGCACAGGCATGAACACCAACATGAACATGGGAACCGGCACCGGCGAAAACGTCTCCATGAACGTGAACACCGACGGCTTTGGGATGAACGTGAACATCAACACCAACGGCATGGGCACCGGCACCACGACCGGCGTGACCACTGGCACAGCCGTCACCACCACCACCGTGACCACCACCACGACCGGCAACGTCGTGAGCAACCCACAACCCGTCATCATCGCCAATCCACAGCCTGTGATCGTGCAACCCGCGCCTTGCATGCACATGTCGTCGGGCGACTTCAACAGCGCGCTCAACTCGATCAAAGCCAAGAGCTTTGAAGACAGCAAGCTCACGCTCGCCAAGCAGATCACGAGCAGAAACTGCGTGGATGCCGGGCAAGTCAAGGCCATCATGGAAACCTTTGGTTTTGAAGCCACCAAGCTGGAGTTTGCCAAGTATGCCTATGACTACTGCTGGGAAAAAAACAACTACTTCAAAGTCAATGATGCCTTTGAATTTGAAATGTCGATCGAGGAATTGGACAGCTACATCAGCACACGCTGAGCAGTGACCGCCCACCTGCAAAGCCCCCGTCCCTGCGACGAGGGCTTTGTTGTTTTCCGCCCTTTTGTTTAGCAAAAAAAGCACCGAGAATTCACCTGTTTCGCCCTATTTTTGCAGGCAGCGGAATGAAAAATCAAAATTTGCGTCATCGATTTGAGTGCTGGGGACGGCGGTGGAAGATTGCCATGGCCATCGCCTGCTGGGTGGTGCTCGGCGCCCCGCAGCTATCGGCAGCCAAGATCGGCGGCGTGAGCGTGGTGAGTCCACCCCAAAAAGTCGATGAAACCTGGGTGCAATCCGTCAAGAAGCTGAATGCTGGCTGGGTCGCCGTGATGCCCTACGCCTTTGGGAGTGCGGGAGTATCGAGCTTGAAATTTGACCAAGACCACCAATGGTGGGGCGAGCGCTTCGAGGGCATACAAACGATCATCCACCAGGCCAAATCCCAAGGGCTCAAGGTCATGCTAAAGCCCATGGTCTGGGTCCAGGGCAGCTGGGCAGGAGGTTTTGACTTGCAGACCGAGGCGCAGTGGCGGGAATGGGAAACGCAATACCGACGATACATCTTGCGCCTGACCGCGATCGCCGTCCAGGAAAACGTGGACATGATCTGCATCGGCACCGAGCTCAACATCGTCTTGCGCAAGCGCAGCCCGTTTTTTCGCAAGCTTGTCGACGAGATACGTCTGCAATATGCCGGCAAGCTCACCTATGCCGCCAATTGGGACGACTTTCTCACTGTGCATCTCTGGGACAAGGTGGATTATGTGGGCATCGATGCCTATTTCCCCCTCTCCCCCAGCACATTGCCCAGCGTGAACGAACTCAAAACCGCCTGGGCGAAACACCTGCGCAAGATCATGCAGCTCTACCTTACCCACAAGAAACCCATCCTCTTCACGGAGTTTGGATACCGCAGCATCGACCTGTGCTGTTGGCAGCAATGGGAGCAGGAAAACCGGCCCCATCACGAAGCCGTGAACCTGGAAGCCCAACTCAATGCCTACCAAGCTTTTTTTGAAGTCTTCTGGGACCGGCCATGGTTTGCCGGGGCATTTCTCTGGCAATGGTACACCCACCACGAGACCGCAGGCGGCACCCGCAATTCAGACTTCACGCCCCAGAACAAGCCCGCCGAGCGCATGATTTCCAAGTGGTTTGCAGGTTGATGCACCCTGCATGATGCTCAAGAAGGGTATCGTCAACCATTTTTCCTTTTTTTTCCTTAGAATAATATGTAACTTTTTGTGGTATCCCAACCAACTCCTCAATGAAAAAACAACTACGATTCTTACTTGCAACTTGTCTTGCGCTTCTCTTGGCGGCCGACCTACAGGCCCAATGCGGCGATTGCGGCACGGGCTCCGAAGGAGCCTTCAATGCCATCGCCAACACCACCATCGCGGGCGGGCCACACAACTTCACGACATTCGCCATCGCACCAGGCATCACGGTGCGGGTGACGGGTACCCAACCGCTGGAGATCATGGCCACGGGTGCGGTATCGATTGAAGGCACGCTCGACGCGAGCGGGCTGGCCGGCGCAAACGGCGTCACCTACACCAGCGGCGGGGCAGGCGCCCTGGGTGTCGCAGGCGGCGGAGATGGCGGAGCTGGCTCATTCTCGTCTCCCAATGGCCCAATCAACGGCGTAGCAGGTACGGGACCTGGCAATGGCGGCATGGCAATGGGCTGGTCTGGCGGCGGCGGCGCAGGCTATTCCGCCGTTGGCGGATCCAGTGGCGGTGTGGGTGGCATAGGCGGCCCCATTTACGGCGATCCACAGCTCACCGGCATGACGTCAGGATCTGGCGGTGGCGGCGGGTCGGGCGGCTATGACTGCGGTGCCGGCGGCGGCGGCGCGGGTGGCGGATACATCTCGATCAAGAGCTGCGTCTCGATCACCATCAACGGCAATATCCACGTGGACGGCGGCAGTGGCGGCTCAGACGGCACAGGAAACTGTGGCGGCGGCGGCGGCGGATCGGGCGGCAGCATTTACTTGGGTTCCATCGCCGTGACACTCAATGGGGCACTGACGGCGCTGGGTGGCGCTGGCGGCGCATCCACGATTGGCGGCAATCCCTACTATGGTGTCGGCGGCGCAGGCTCCGTCGGGCGCATTCGCATCGATGCGGGCACGTATTCGGGTGCTGGGACGGCAAACCCTCCTACGGGATTCGCCGGCACCTTCAACGCCGGAGTGACCATCGACACCATCTCCGCGACCAATGCGAGCTGCTATGCAGATTTGGATGGAAGCGCCACTGCTACCGCCATCGGCGGCACAGGGCAGCTGTCCTACGCTTGGAGCAACGGTGCCGTGGGCACCACCATCACCGGCCTCGGAGCCGGCTGCTATGAGGTAACGGTGAGTGACTCGCTAGGCTGCACCGATGTCGACACCATCTGCCTGACAGAGCCACAGCCGATCACGGTGGGAATGACCTTGGACGGTGTCACATGCTTCGGCACATGCGATGGCATTGCCACGGTGTTTCCCGGCGGCGGCACGCCCCCCCTCAGCATCGTGTGGGGCAATGGCGACACGACGCAGTCCATCACCAACCTCTGCCCGGGCTTCATCGGCGTCACGATCACCGACGCCAACAATTGTGTTTTTGTAGCCCCCGGCGGCAATGTGACCCAGCCCAACCAAATTCTCCTCAGCGAAACGCATACCGATGCGAGCTTTGGGATGAACAATGGCACGGCCACCGTCACGGCCACTGGCGTGCCGCCAGTG